>JBEBGT010000508.1:0-3187 GCA_040081365.1 Candidatus Eiseniibacteriota bacterium
GCGATTCGCCGATCTATGACCTGAGCGTGCTCAAGATCGAGGGCGAACACCTGCCGGTCGCGCGCATGGGCGACAGCGACTCGCTTGTGGTGGGCGAGTGGGCGATCGCGATCGGCAACCCGTTCGGCTACCTGATCGAGGACTCGCAGCCGACGGTGACGGCAGGCGTGATCAGCGCCACGCGGCGGGACATCAAGGCCGAGGCCACGCCGTCGGGGATGTACAAGAACATGATCCAGACGGACGCCTCGATCAATCCCGGCAACTCGGGCGGCGCGCTGGTGAACGCCGACGGCGAGGTGATCGGCATCAACACGTTCATCTTCACGAGCGGTGGCGGTTCGATCGGGCTGGGCTTCGCGATCCCGGTGAACCTGGCCAAGCGCGTGCTGGCCGAGGTCCGCAAGTTCGGGCGGGTGCGGGTGGCGTGGCCCGGCATGACGGTGCAGCCGGTGAACGAGCTGGTCGCGCGCCGGCTCGGCTGGGACAAACCGGGCGGCCTCGTGATCTCGGGCATCGAGCGCGGGGGCCCCGCGGACCGCGCCGGCCTGCGGCCGCTCGACCGCATCCGCAAGGTGAACGGGCGTGTGACCAACGACGTCGAGGATGCCCAGAGCAGCATCTATGGCGCGCAGGTGGGCGACCGCCTGACGCTCGAAGTGGAACGTGACGGGCAGATGCGGACGGTCTCGCTGCTGCTCGAGGAGGCGCCGCAGCGCTGATGCTCGAACGATATAGTCGTCCCGAGATGGCCGAGGTGTGGGGTGACGCGCACCGGCTGAGGCTGTGGCTCGACGTCGAGCTGGCGGCGACCGAGGCGCGCGAGGCGCGTGGCGACGTTCCGGCCGGCACGGGTCAGCGCATCCGTGGCGCGGTGCGGCTCGATCTCGCGCGCATGCTCGCCATCGAAGCCGACGTGCACCACGATGTCATCGCGTTCCTCTCCATGGTGGCCGAGACCGCGGGCGACGACGCGCGTCACTTGCATGCCGGCATGACCTCGAGCGACCTCGTGGACACCGCGCTCGCGCTGCAGATGCAAGAAGCCGGGCGCGTGCTGGTGACCGAGCTCACCCGCCTGCGGCGTGCGGCGTGGACGTTGGCGCAGAAGCACAAGCGCACGCCGATGGTGGGCCGCTCCCACGGCGTGCACGCCGAGCCGATCACGTTCGGCCTCAAGTGCCTGGTGTGGTCCGAGGAACTCGGACGTGGGCTCGACCGCGTGCAGACCGCGCTCGCGGGCTGCGCGGTGGGCAAGTACTCGGGCGCCATGGGCACACTGGCGCATCTCGACGCCGAGACCGAGACGACGGCACTCGCACGCCTCGGTCTCGAACCGGAGCCGGTGGCGAACCAGGTCGTGCAGCGCGACCGGCATGCGGCGCTCGCCTGCGCGCTGGCCGTGGTGGGCGGCACCATGGACAAGATCGCCACCGAGGTGCGCCACCTCATGCGCACCGAGGTGCGCGAGGCCGAGGAGCCGTTCGGGGAGAAGCAGAAGGGTTCGTCGGCGATGCCGCACAAGCGCAACCCGGTGCGGTGCGAGCGTGTGTCCGGCCTGGCCCGGCTGTTGCGCGGCTACGCCGTGGCCATGCTCGAGAACCAGCCGCTGTGGCACGAGCGCGACATCAGCCATTCCTCGGTGGAGCGGGTCGCGCTCGCGGACTCGTTCCTGGTCGCGCATTTCATGGCCCACGACCTGGCGTTCGTGCTCGAGGGTCTGCGGGTGAACGAGGCGCGGATGCTCGCGAACCTCGACGCCGGTGGCGGGCTGGTGCACTCGCAGCGTGTGCTGCTGGCGCTCACCGGCGCGGGGCTGGCGCGCGACGAAGCGTACCGCATCGTGCAGCGCCACGCGCTCGCCGCGTCCGACGGCGGTACGCCGTTCCGTGCCGCCCTCGCGGCGGATCCCGACGTCCGTGCCCGGCTGTCGGCGGCGGCGCTGGAGGCCTGCTTCGACCCGTCCCATCACCTGCGCAGCGTCGACGCCATCTTCGCGCGCGCCGAGGAGCCCCGGACATGAGCGTGCTCACCGCCAGCGATCATGCCTGGACCGCGGACGAACTGCACGACCCGGCGGCGGTGTCGCGCCGCCTGAAGACGCGCGGCGTGTCGCTTGACGCCGAGGAAGTCGCGCTGCTGCAGACGCTGCTCGGCCGCAGCCCGCGCTGGGCCGAGGCGGTGCTGTTCGGCATCCTGTGGAGCGAACACTGCTCGTACAAGAGCACGCGCCACCTGCTCAAGCGGCTGCCCACGCAGGCGCCTCAGGTGGTGATCGGGCCGGGTGAGGACGCGGGCGTCGTGAGCCTGCCGGCACCGTGCGACGACACCGTCCTCGTGTTGGGTCACGAGAGCCACAATCACCCGAGCCAGGTGCTGCCGGTCGAGGGCGCGGCGACGGGCGTGGGGGGCATCGTGCGCGACATCGTGTGCATGGGTGCCGAGGTCGTGGGCGCACTCGACTCGCTGCGTTTCGGCGACCCCGCGAGCGGCGTGCACGCACGCGACGTGATGCGCGGCGTGGTCGAGGGCGTGGCCTCGTACGGCAACGCGCTCGGCGTGCCGAACCTGGGCGGCGACACGGTGTTCGATTCCGGGTACGACCAGAACTGTCTCGTGAACGCGATGGCGGTGGGGCTGGCGCCCGCGAACGGCGTGCTGCGCAGCCGCGTACCCGAGGGCCCCGGGCCGTGGGCGTTCGTGCTCATCGGCAAGCCCACGGACGAGAGCGGCTTCGGCGGGGCGGCCTTCGCCTCGGGCGAACTCGGGCAGGAGGACCAGCGCGGTGCGGTGCAGCTGCCCGACCCGTTCCTGAAGCGCGTGCTCAACGTGGCGACCTACGAGGTGTTCCGCCGGGTGCGCGAGCGCGGCATCCCGTGCGGGTTCAAGGACCTGGGCGCGGGTGGCATCGCCTGCGCGACGAGCGAGCTGGCCGCCGCCGGTGGTTGTGGCGCCGTGATCGACCTGACGCGCGCGCACCGCGTGGAGCGCGCGCTGCCGCCCGAGGTGCTGCTGTGCGCCGAGACGCAGGAACGCTACTGCTGGGTCGTGCCGGAGGCGTTCGCCACCGAGCTGTGCGCGATCTATGAACGCGAGTTCGCGCTGGGTCAGGTGCACCCCGGGGCAGGGGCACGCGTCATCGGGCACGCCGTGCCCGAGCGGCGCTACACCGTGACGTGGGACGGGC
>JBEBGT010000509.1:0-3187 GCA_040081365.1 Candidatus Eiseniibacteriota bacterium
ACCTCGCTGGGCGTGAGCAGACTGACGCTGGACGACGTGGTGGATGTGGCGCGCGGATCCTTCCATAGCTTGGGTTCCACCGGCAGCGCGGCCCGGAACGGACCGCGGTACGACGCGCGCGCGAGTCGCGGGTCGCACACCACCAGCACTCCCCGGTCGGTCGCGCGCCGGATGAGCCGGCCCACGCCCTGCCGGAATCGCATCACCGCCTCGGGCACCGCATCGTGACGGAACGGCTCGAGTCCGCGCTCGCGCAACCGCTCGGCACGGGCCTCGACCACCGGGTCGTCGGGTACCGAGAACGGCAGTCTCGCCACCACCAGCACCTCCAATGCCTCACCCGGGAAGTCGACACCTTCCCACAGGCTCTGCACGCCGAGCAAGACCGCGCCCCGCTCATTGCGGAAGCGCTCGGCCAGCAGTCCGGCGGGCCCGTCGCGGTCCTGCGCCATGAGTGGCGTGCCCGGCGGCAGCAGGGCCTTCAGGCGCTGGTGGGCGCGACGCAGCCGCTCGTGGGCGGTGAACAGCACCAGCGTGTTGCGCTTGGCCGCGCGCGACAGCGCCGCCACCACCTCGGCGATCGATTCGGCCTCGTCACCCGGCGCGTCCAACACGAACACACGCATCTGCCGGGCCAGGTCGAACGGGCTCGGCACGGTGAGACTTTCGTAGGGCACACCCGCTTCCTCACCCAGCCCCAACCGCTTGGCGGCCCACTCGAAGTCGCCCGCCGCCGACAGCGTGGCCGAGGTGAGCACCGCCGCGCGCGGGCCCTCGCGCACCAGCCGGCGCGCGTGGTCACCCACCCACACCGGTGCGCCGTGCAACTCGGCGTGGCTGGAACGCGGACCCTGCGACCTCCAGTAAGCCCAGTCGCGATTCGTGGCGTCGGCGAGCGTGGCAAGGTCGTCGTGCAGCCCCTGCCAGCGTGCCGACACCGTCTCGAGTTCGGCCTGCAGTTCCTCGCTGGCCTCACCCTTCGAACCTTCGGCCACCTGCATCGAGCTGGCCGCGCGCCGCAGTACCTCGGCGTAGGTGCGCGCGTGCTCGAGCACGATCTCGAGCAACTGCAGCTCGCGGCCCAGCAACTGCTCGGTGCCCTGATGGCGCAACCGGCGGCCGTACGGGCCCTCGCCGGGCCCCGACGCCACTGCCAGCCGGGCGAACAGCGTGTCGGCATCGCCGCGCAGGTCGTCGGCCCGGGCGCCCAGGCGCTCGAGATCCTCGTGCAGCCGCTCGCGCGCCGGCGAACGATCGAGTAGCGGCAGCGCGAACGTGCGCACACGCGACAGCAATCCGCCGCTGCGCCGGCCCGCCGCGGCCGAGCCCGTGAGGCGCAATAGTTCCTCGATGCGATGCCGCGACGCGCTGCGTTCCAACTGGCTGGAGAGCACGCCCTCCAGCCGGTGCGCCTCGTCCACGATGAGCGCGTCGAACGGCGGCAGCAATCCGTCCGCGCTGCTCGCACGCGCCAGGAGCGCATGGTTCACCACCACGAGCTTGGCCTCGGACGCCCGCCGCCGCGCCCGCGCCCAGAAGCACTCGCGCGCGCGCCGGCAGGTGGCCGACGTGCAGGCCGACGGATCGGTGGCCACGCGCGCCCGCACGCGCCGGAAGCTGTCGCTGTCGGCATGCGAGAAGCGATCGAGGTCGCCGAACGCATCGGCCGCGGCCCAGGCGCGCAGCGACTCGATGACCTCGTTCTCGTCGTCACCCTCGCCGCTCGCCAGTTCCAGTGCGCGCGGGCACAGGTAGTTGGCCTTGCCCTTGAGCAACGCGACGCCCAGGTTCAAGCCCAGCGCCGACAGCACCGCCGGTAGGTCGCGTTCGAAGAGCTGGTCCTGAAGCGAACGCGTGCAGGTCGCCACCACCACGCGCTCACCCGTGGCGGCCGCGTGCAGCGCGGCCGGCAACAAGTAGGCGAGCGACTTGCCCACGCCCGTGGGTGCCTCGGCCATGAGCACGCCGCCATGCTCGAGCGTGTGCGCGACCTCGATCGCGAGGGAGCGTTGACCCGGGCGCTCCTCCCAGTGCGGCCAGTGGCGCGACAGCGCGCCGAGCGGCGCGAACGCCTGCTCGACCTCGTGCGCGAGCGCCATCAGAACGTGCTCACGAGTCGCAGGTGGATGCGACCGTCGCGCACGCCCCGGCCCGGCGACACGCCGTAGTCGAGGTCGATGAGCGCGCTGCCCGCTCGCAGCCGCAGCCCCAGTCCCACGCCGTCGCCCGTGTCGCGCTTCGAGCGCACCACCGCCGAACCGGGGTCCGGCACACGCGTCAGCATCTCGGCATGATCCCAGAACAGCAACACCCGCTCGCCCACCGTGCCCGGGAAGAACCGGTACTCGAGCCGCGACAACGCCACGCGGTCCACCCGCGACTCTTCTTCATCGTGACCACGCAGCGTGCTGGCCCCGCCCACCGGAATGCGCTCGTAGTCCGCCAACACGTCGTCGCTCGAGAACCGGCCCGCGCCCCATAACTCCCACGCCAGGCCCGCGGAGCGCGAGACCGGCCGGTGCCATTCGGTGCGCACATCGGCGATTCCCGCGCGCGAGCGGTGCGTGGCCGGCTCCCCCGGGAGCGGCGCGCGCAGCGTCTCGCGCTTCCACACGCCGGTGCCGGTGACGCGCCAACGCATGCCTCGGCGCGGCGACACGAAGTCGTCCCGGCCGTCGCGCTCGAACGCGAACAGCGTGTTCTGGAGCGCCGCATTCGCCGCGGTCCCACGCGTCTGCACCACCAGCTCCTCCTCGAGCCCCAACTCGATGCGGTCGCCCGTCCCGAGCACGTGTCCCACGCGCGCGCCCCAGCGCGTGCGCGTGTACGTCGAATCCTGCAGCTCCTGCGCGAGGTTCGCCTCGAGCCGGATCGGCAAGCCGAGCACGAACGGCTCAGCGTAACCCACCTTGAGGTCGGATCTCCCACCGCCGCGCGACTGCCATGCGAGTGTGGCGTGCCGTGCCGTGCCCAGCAGGTTGCCGAGCTCGAGGGCTGCCAGACCGACGAGCCCCGCCGCCCCCTGCACACCGACCGCGCCCTCGAAGCGGTTGTAGCGCGGCTCCTCGACGCGGAACGCGAGCGTGCCCTTCTCCCAGCGCGGACCGGCTTCCAGGCCGGTGAACTCCGTGCGCGAGAACACGCCCAACGCCCCGAGCCGCTGGGCCGCGGCCCGCGCCGCCGCGGG
>JBEBGT010000510.1:0-3181 GCA_040081365.1 Candidatus Eiseniibacteriota bacterium
GTCATGGCCCGCTCGCTCGTGATCCCGGGCTGGGGCCAGGCGCACAATCATGCGTGGTTCAAAGCCGTCGCGGTGGCTGGCCTCGAGGGCTACCTGGGCTCGAAGATCATCGAGGACCAGCGCGAGCTGAACCGGCTGTTCCGGGGGATCGACGAGCTCATCGCGCAGCGCGAGGCGCTGCCCGACAGCAACCTCGCCGAACGCAGCCGCCTGGCCGAGTTACAGAACGGCCTCGCGAACGAGTACAATGCCCGGCTCGACCAACGCCTGCGGCGGCAGTGGTTCTTCGGGGCCGCGCTCGCCTATGCGCTGATCGATGCTTACGTGGATGCGAACTTCCGTGGTTTCGACGTGGAATTCCAGAACGACCCGGCCCTGCCCGCCGGCGCCCCGCCCGTACCCACGGGGGGGAGCGATCGCCTGGGCGTGCGCCTCTTCTATCGGCGGCATTTTTGAGCGACCCCAGGCTCCAGAACATCCGTAACTTCTGCATCGTCGCGCACATCGACCATGGCAAGAGCACGCTCGCGGACCGGCTGCTCGAGATCACGCACACCCTGACGCCGCAGCAGATGAAGGCCCAGGTGCTGGACGACATGGACCTCGAGCGCGAGAAGGGCATCACCATCAAGTCGCACGCCATCGCCATGGAGTACAAGTCCACCGACGGCAGGCTCTACGAGCTGAACCTGATCGACACGCCCGGGCACGTGGACTTCACCTACGAGGTGTCGCGCGCGCTGGCGGCATGCGAGGGGGCCATCCTGGTGGTCGACGCCTCGCAGGGCATCGAAGCGCAGACGCTCAGCAACTACTTCCTCGCCAAGGACCAGAAACTGGCGATCGTCGGGGCGATCAACAAGATCGACCTGCCGGCGGCCCGTCCGGACGACATCGCGCTCGAGGTCGAGCACGTGGCCGGTGTGCCGGCCGAGAACGTGTGCCGGATCAGTGCCAAGACCGGCATCGGTGTGGCCGAGCTGCTGGAGCGTGTGATCAGCGACGTGCCGCCGCCCACGGGCGACCCCGACGGGCCGTTCCGCGCGCTCATCTTCGATTCCAAGTTCGACCAGTACCGCGGCGTGGTGTGTCTCGTGCGCGTCGTCGACGGCACGCTCAAGGCCGGCGACAAGGTGCAGTTCGTGAGCACCGGCACCGTGCACGAGGTCACCGAGGTCGGCAAGCTGCGGCTCAAGCTGTCGCCCGAACCGCACCTGAGCGCCGGGCAGGTGGGCTACATCGTGGCCGGCATCAAGACCGTGGCCGACGCGCGCGTCGGCGACACACTGGCGCTGGCCGGGCAGACCGAACTCGTGCAGCAGCTGCCGGGCTTCCGTGAGACCAAGTCGATGGTGTTCTCGGGGCTCTACCCGATCGACGCCGAGCAGTACGAGGACCTGAAGGAAGCACTCGCCAAGCTGCGCCTGAACGACGCCTCGCTCGATTACGAGCCCGAGACGTCGGTGGCGCTCGGGTTCGGGTTTCGCTCGGGCTTCCTGGGCCTGCTCCACCTCGAGATCATCCAGGAGCGGCTGCGGCGCGAGTTCAACATCGACCTCATCGCCACGACGCCCAGCGTGATGTATCACGTGCTGCAGACCAACGGCGAGCTCAGCAAGGTCGACAACCCGAGTGCGATGCCAGCCGTGCAGGCGATCGAGGCCATCGAGGAGCCGGTCGTTCTGGCGCACGTGGTCACGCCGACCGATTACCTGGGCAACATCATGAAGCTGTGCCAGGACCGCCGCGGCGTGTTCCAGGACATGGTGCACCTCGAGGAGAAGCGCGTCCGTGTGGCCTACCGGCTGCCGTTGGGCGAGATCGTGCTCGACTTCTATGACCGCCTGAAGAGCGTGTCGCGCGGCTATGCCTCGCTCGACTACGAGTTCGCGGGCTACCAGGAAGCCGAGGTCGTGAAGCTCGACATCATGCTGAACGGCGAGATCGTGGATGCGCTGTCGGCGATCGTGCATCGCGACAAGGCCTACCAATACGGCAGCTCGCTGTGCGAGAAGTTGAAGGAGCTGATCCCGCGCCAGATGTTCCAGGTCGCGATCCAGGCCTCGATCAACGGCAAGGTCATCGCCCGCGAGACCATCGGCGCGATGCGCAAGAACGTCATCGCCAAATGTTACGGCGGTGACATCTCGCGCAAGCGCAAGCTGCTCGAGAAACAGAAGGAAGGCAAGCGGCGTATGAAGCAGGTCGGGACCGTCGAAGTGCCGCAGGAAGCGTTCCTGGCCGTGCTCAAGGTGGACCGCGGGTAACCGGGGGAGCGTCATGTCTTCGAGTGGAGCCTCACGTTCCAGCGCCCGGGACTACGTCGAGGCCATCGCATGGGCGGTGGTCATCACGCTGTTGCTTCGGACGTTCGTGATCCAGGCGTTCCGGATCCCGAGCGAGTCCATGTGCGACACGCTGCTCGTGGGCGACTTCCTGTTCGTCAACAAGCTCGAGTACGGGCCCAAGATCCCGTTCACCCACCTCCGTCTGCCCGGGCTGCACTCGCCGCGGCGCGGCGAGGTGATCGTGTTCCAGTGGCCACAGGATCCGTCCAAGGACTTCATCAAGCGCTGCGTGGCCACCGGCGGCCAGACCGTGGAGGTGCGCCACAAGGACCTCTACGTCGATGGGGTGAAGGCGGTGGAGCCGTACGTGAAGCATGACAACTGGAGCGAGGAGCCGGCGGGGTACACGCCGCGCGACAACTACGCGCCGCCGACGGTGGCACCGGGCGAGCTGTTCATGATGGGCGATAATCGTGACAACTCCAACGACTCGCGCTTCTGGGGCACGGTGCCGCTCGACCTCGTCAAGGGCCGCGCGCTGTTCATCTACTTCTCGACCGGCGGGCAGCAGTGGTGGGACGGCCTGTTCCACGTGCGCTTCGAGCGCCTGTTCAAGGCGATCCGCTGACCATGTTCGCCGAACGCGGGCAGCAGCCGGGCGGCGCGCCGTTGGACGGCCCGGGGCCGCGCGCGCGCGACGAGGCGCGGCTGGCGCTCTACGTGCACGTGCCGTTCTGCGCCGCGCCGTGCCCCTACTGCCACTTCTCGAAGGAGCACCTGTCGAGCGCGGCGGTCGAGCGCTACGTGAGCGCGCTGGCACGGGAGGCCGCCCTGCGCGCGCCGCGCGCGGCCGGACAGCGCTTCACGTCGGTGTTCTTCGGCGGCGGCACCCC
>JBEBGT010000511.1:0-3180 GCA_040081365.1 Candidatus Eiseniibacteriota bacterium
GCGTGGCACCGTTCATCGGGCTCATGGGCACCGTGTGGGGCGTCATGGTGTCGTTCGTGGGCATCGGCGCGCAGGGCTCGGCCACGCTCACCGTGGTCGCCCCGGGTATCGCCGAGGCGCTCATCGCCACCATCGCCGGACTGGCCGCGGCGATTCCCTCGGTGATCGGCTACAACCATTGCCTCGGCAAGCTGCGCGAGATCGGCCACGGCGCGGGGCAGTTCACGAGCGAGTACATGGACCGCCGGCTCGGGGCGCGGCACTCGTGAAGCTCCAGTCGCAGCGCGGCCCGATGGCCGAGATCAACGTCACGCCGCTCGTCGACGTGGTGCTCGTGCTGCTCATCATCTTCATGGTGACCGCCCCGTTCCTGCAGGGCGGGCTCGAAGTCGACCTGCCGAAGGTCGCCACCAAGGGCCTCGACGTGCGCGAGGGCCTCATCGTGAGCGTGCGCCGCGGTGGCGCGATCGCGGTGGGCGAGCGCGTGGTGCCCAAGGGCCAGCTCGAGGACGCCTTGAAGCGCGCGCGCGCCGCGGACCGCCCGGTGTACCTGAAGGCCGACCAGAGCGTGCCGTATGGCGACATCGTCGACCTCATCGCGCGGCTGCGCCGGGCGGGAGTCGCCTCGCTCGGCCTGGTGACGCAACCGGCGGAGGAGACCAAGCAGTGAGGGGCACGCTGGCCGGTTCCGCCGCGCTGCACGTGGCGCTCCTGTCGGTGCTGTTCATCGTGCGCCCGGCGCACGACGTGGTGCTGCCGGGGCCCGACGTCGTGCAGGTCGCGCTCATCGGCGAGCCGGCCCCGCCGCCGCCACCCGCGCCCGTGGTGAAGGCCAACGACACGGTGACCCCCGACGAGACGGACGGTGTGCAGATCCAGAAGGCGCGGCCCAAGCCCAAGCCCGAAGTGAAGCAGCAGCCGAAGCCGGCGGAACCGGGTCCGAAGAACCCGCCTCCCGCCGAGGCCGCGCCGACCACCACCAAACGCACCGTGCTGCCGTACGCACCGGTCGCGGGCGGGTTGTCGGGGCAGGTCGCGGTGGACGACGCCAACTTCGAGTTCGCGTACTACCTGCAGATGGTGCGCGCGCAGATCGCGCGCAACTGGACGCCGCCGGCGGGTGCCGCGACCGGCTCGCGCGCCGAGGTCTACTTCCGGGTCGCGCGCTCGGGCGCGATCTCAGGCCTGCGCATCGAGACCGGCAGTGGCAATGGAGTGTTCGACCAGTCGGCCGCGCGCGCGGTCGTGATCACGCAACAGCTCCCGCCGCTGCCCTTGGGTTATCCGGGCGCGGACCTCGGCATCCACTTCGGTTTCGAATACACGGGGCCCTGATGCACAAGCGACTGCTGACGACTTCCATGGTGGTGTGCGCGCTGGCCGGTGCGGTGTCGCTCGCGCATGCGCAGGGCGGTGCGGACGTGCGCATCGACGTCAAGAGCGGGGCGATCGCGCGGCTGCCGCTGCGCTGCGAGGCGCTGGTGGGGCCGCCGGCAGGGCCGGCACCGGCCCGTTCGGCCGATGACGTGCTCGCCTCCGACCTGCACACCTCGGCGGTGTTCGCGGTGAACCGCGCCTGGGCCCCGGCTCCGGGCGCGCCGGAGCCGCAGTTCTTCACGAGCGGGCAGTGGAGCGTGTCGGGCTCCACGGCCAAGCTGCACGGCGAGCTGCGCGACTTCCCGGGCAAGCGGCTCATCCTGCAGCAGGACTACTCGGGGCCGGTGGGCGAGTGGCGCCGGCTGCTGCATCGCTTCTCGGACGACTGCGTGCAGCAGATCACCGGTGAGCGCGGTGTGGCCGACACGCGCATCGCGTTCGTGGTGCGCGAGGGCCGCGACAAGGAACTCTGGATCATGGACGCCGACGGCCACGGCGCCCGGCCGCTCACGGCCGACCGCTCCATCGCCCAGTCGCCGGCGTGGTCGCCCGAGGGTTCGCTGCTGCTGTTCACGTCGTGGCGCGGCAACAACGGCCCCGCCATCTGGGTGCTGTCGCCGGAACAGAAGAAGCCGTTCCTCGTCTCGGGCCGGCCGGGCTTGAACACCAGTGCCAGCTACTCGCCCGATGGCCAGCGCGTGGTGTGCACGCTGTCCATCGACGGCAATGCCGAGGTGTATTCGCTCGACGCGCGCGGGGGCAACCCGCGCCGGCTCACGAGCCACCGCGGCATCGACACCTCGCCGGCATCGTCGCCCACGGGGCGCGAGATCGCGTTCACGTCCGACCGCTCCGGTACGCCGCAGGTCTACGTGATGGACGCCGACGGCGGCAACGCGCGCCGACTGAGCTTCGACGTGGATTACACCGACTCGCCCGCCTGGTCGCCGAAGGGCGACCGCCTGGCGTTCGTCACCCGGGTCGGGGGCGGGTTCGACATCTGGACCTGCCGCGCCGATGGCACCGGGGCGAAGCCCGAGGTCACCGGCGGCAACAACGAGAACCCCCGTTGGTCCGCCGACGGCCGTCACCTCGTGTTCGCGTCCAATCGCGACGGGGCGTACGGTCTGTGGGTGACCGACCTCGACGGCGCGCTGCCCCGCAAGCTGGACATCGGCGGGCGGCGTGCGCTATCCCCGGCCTGGTCACCGCGCCGCACGACCGGGTCCTGATCGCTGACCGAAGCCGCACCGCCCATCGCACCCGAGTTCCCGAGGAGGCCATACCATGAACTTCCGCCCCCGCTCCGTCGCACTGGCGATCGTCGCGCTGTTGGTGGTGACCGCTGCCGGTTGCGCCAAGAAGCCGGCTGCCACGCCCCCCGTTCCGCCGGCATCGACCCAGAAGGACACGCCGGTCCCCCCGCCGGTGACGCCGCAGCCGCCCGTGAGCCAGCCCGAGCCCACCCAGCCGGGCGTCACCGCGCGCGACCTGCAGGTGGTGTACTTCGGCTACGACTCGTTCACGCTCGATGATGGCGCGCGCGCCGCACTCGACAACAACGCCAAGATGCTGCGGGACAACGCCGCGCTCGAGGTCTCGATCGACGGCCACTGCGACGAGCGTGGCACGGTGGAATACAACCAGGCGCTGGGCCAGAAGCGCGCCGAGACCGTGCAGCAGTACCTCATGGACGCGGGCATCGCGAGTAACCGCTTCCGCGTGATCTCGTACGGCAAGGAGCGCCCCGCGGACGAAGGCCATGACGAATCCGCGTGGAGCAAGAACCGCCGCGTGGAGTTC
>JBEBGT010000512.1:0-3178 GCA_040081365.1 Candidatus Eiseniibacteriota bacterium
GCCGCCCCACTGCTCGGGCACGCACATGCCGAGCAGGCCCAGCTCGGCCATCTTCTTCACGTTCTCGGCCGGGAACTCGTGCGTCTCGTCGATCTTGGCGGCGATGGGCCGGATCTCGCTCTCGGCGAAATCCCGCACCATCTCGCGCACGCTCTGGGCTTCTTCCGAGAGCTCGAACGACAGGCCGGCGGTCTCGGTGGATGTGGTCATGTCGACAGATCCTGGTTCTGGTAGAGCCTAGTGAGGTGCGAAGCGAGAGTCGGACTCAGGACTTGCGCTTCCCGAGTGGGCGCGAACCTGCCAAGGGCATGCTACGAGTCGTGTCTTGGAAGAAATCGGGGACTTTCAATGGTTCCTTTGCAGGAGCGGCCTGTGCAGGTTCCGCAGAACTTCCCTGAGGCGTTTGAGGAGCCTTTGGATCGTCGGTCATGGATCACCTCGCGAAAGTGGTCAGCCCCCAGGTCACGACTTCGGCCAGCATCGCCAGCATCTGCCAGCGCAGCCAGCGGCTCTTCCGAAGGAGCAGGGCTTCGTTCCCCCGGAAATAGCCGTCTACCGCCGCGACGACTCCCGCGACGAATCGCGGGTAGTCCTCTCGTGGCAGACTCTGCCCGAACTCGAGGAGTGCAGAAGCCTCACCCCTCGAGCGCCACATGCTGGCTGGTGCAATGACCAACACGCCAAAAAACACAGAGAGGAACAACCAGACCAAGAACAGTACGGCAGTGGGCCCATCATGAACAGGAGTACCCGGCTGACCCAAGAGGATGCCTGAACCAGCGACGCCACCTGCGATCAAGGCTGCTGCGCTGGCTCTCAAGTCCCGCAAGGTCTGGATCTGGTCATCCAATGACCGCAACGCCATCTGCATCGCAACTGCTTCGACCGTGCTCACTTCAAGAATCCAATCCCAGGGGCTATGTGCTGTAATCGTAGAAGCCGCGTCCGGTCTTCCGGCCCAGCCAGCCGGCGGCGACCATCTTGCGGAGCAGCGGGCACGGGCGGTACTTGGAATCGCCCAGGCCCTCGTGCAGCACGTTCATGATGCTCAGGCAGGTGTCGAGCCCGATGAGGTCGGCCAGCTGCAGCGGCCCCATGGGGTGGTTCATGCCCAGCTTCATCACGGTGTCGATGGCTTCCTTGGTGGCCACGCCCTCCATGAGCGTGTACACGGCCTCGTTGATCATGGGCATGAGGATTCGGTTCGACACGAAGCCCGGGTAGTCGTTCACCTCGACCGGCGTCTTGCCCAGGCGCTTCGACAGCTCCTCGGTGAGCGCGTACGTGGCGTCGCTGGTGGCGATGCCGCGGATGATCTCGACCAGCGTCATGACCGGCACGGGGTTCATGAAGTGCATGCCGATCACCTGCGCGGGACGCTTCGTGAACGCCGCGATCTCGGTGATCGAGATGCTCGAGGTGTTGCTGGCCAGGATCGTGTGGGCGGGGGCCACGACGTCGAGCGTGGTGAAGATCTGCTTCTTCAGCTCCATGCTCTCGGTCACGGCCTCGACCACCAGCTGGCAGTCCTTGGCGGCTTCCAGCGACGTGCCGCCATGGATGCGCGCCAGGATGCCCTTCGCCTTGGCCTCGTCCCAGGCCTGCTTCTTGGCCACGCGGTCGAGGTTCTTGCCGATCGTGCCCAGTGCGCGTTCCACGAACTCCGGCTTGGCGTCGATCAGCTCGACCTCGAAGCCGCTGGTCGCGAACACCTGCGCGATGCCGTTGCCCATCGTGCCACCGCCGACGACGGCGATCTTCTTCACGTTCGCGCTCAAGCTCACGACCGGCTCACTCGCGGGGGCCGCCATCACACACGCTCCACGGACAGGGCCACGGCATTGCCGCCACCCAGGCACAGCGTCGCCATGCCGGTCTGCTTGTTGCGCGCCTGCATCGCGTACAGGAGCGTGGTGAGCACGCGCGCACCCGAAGCGCCGATGGGGTGGCCCAGCGCCACCGCGCCGCCGTTCACGTTGACGCGATCCCAGTCCCAGCCCAGCGCGTCGCCATCGGCCACGGCCTGCGCGGCGAACGCCTCGTTGGCCTCGATCAGGTCGAAGTGCCCGATGCCCACGCCCAGCTTCTTCATGAGCTTCTGCACGGCGTCGATGGGCGCGAAGAACAGGTCTTTCGGCTCGCCACCGCCGGTGGCGTAACCGGTCACGCGGGCCAGCGGCTTGGCGCCGGTGGCCTTCACGCGCGCCGCGCTCATGAGCACCAACGCCGCGCCGCCGTCGTTCAGACCGGGGGCATTGCCGGCGGTGATGATACCCGCCTTATCCCTCGTGACTGGGCCGAGCTTCGCGAGGCCTTCTAAAGTCGTGTCGCCGCGCACGGACTCGTCCTTCGACACCACGATCGGGTCGCCCTTGCGCTGCGGAATCGTGACGTTGGCCATCTCGGCGTCGAACGCGCCGGCTCCTTGCGCGGCCGCGGCCTTCTTCTGGCTCGCCACCGAGAACTCGTCGATGCGCCCGCGCGTCAGCTTGGCCTTCTCGGCCGTGTACTGTGCCAGCTCGATCATGTGGCAGTCGTTGAACGAGCACCACAGGCCGTCGTGCACCACACCGTCCTTGAGTGTCGTGTCGCCCAAGCGCTGGCCCAGGCGGCCTGAGAACAGGTAGTGCGGCGCGGTGCTCATGCTCTCCTGCCCGCCCGCCACGATGCAGTCCGCGTCGCCGGCCTTGATCGCCTGCGCGGCCAGCATCACGGCCTTCAAGCCCGAACCACAGACCTTGTTCACCGCGAACGCACCCACCATGGGGCTGATGCCGGCCTTGATGAGCGCCTGCCGTGCGGTGGCCTGCCCCTGCCCGCCCTGCACCACGTGGCCCATGATGACCTCGTCCACCTGATCACCCGCCACACCCGCGCGCTTCATGGCCTCGCGGATCGCCACGGCGCCGAGATCTGAAGCCTTGAGCGTCGCGTACGCGCCCAGGAACTTGCCGATGGGCGTGCGTGCCGCGCCCACGATGAAGACGTCAGGAGTGCTGGACATCGGGTGGCCTCGCTAAGGATGAAGCGCTCACCGGCGGGCCGGAGGCCCGCACCATCGAGCGTCGTTCGAGCTGGGGTGGCTGAAACGGCCGAATACTACACGAACACACGGCCTGCGGCACGGCCGCCACCGGGGTCAGCGGATGGCCCGGAAGGCGCATGCTGACCATGGGAT
>JBEBGT010000513.1:0-3164 GCA_040081365.1 Candidatus Eiseniibacteriota bacterium
CGGCCGCGAGATCGCGCGTGTCGCCGATGCCGAGTTCGCGGCCGGTTCGCATCGCGTGAGCTGGAACGCCGCCGGCGTGGCGCCGGGGCTGTACTTCGCCCGACTCACCAGCGCGAGCAGCGTGCGCACGACGCGGCTGGTGTTGCTGGGGAGGTGACGGATGCGAGCTGAGGGTGTGATGGATAGGCGAGCCCCCAGGGACCGCGCGAGCGACGGAGCCGCGGCGACATCGTCCCCGAAACCTCGTGCTGTCCATGTGCTCGCGTTGGCGGTCGCACTGCTGAGTGTTGGGTTCAGGGCCGGTGTCGCCGCACCCGTGCGGCATCCCGCGAGTCGCGCCGAAGTGCTACCCGGCGATCCGACGCCGCGACCGGAGGATGCGCTCTGGCAGCCGATGCGACTGCCGTCGATGGCGCCGGGCGGAGTTCCTCTCACGCCCATCGACTTCCAGGGTCGGCTCGTGCTCGGTAGCAGTTCTGGAAGCATGGGGGCGTACGGCCGCACGCGCACCCTTGGGGCCCTGGCGTGGGACGGTGCGAACTTCGAGCGCTTGGGAACCAAGAAGCTCGACGTCTTCCAATGCATCCGGGATTGGAACGGGGTCCTCGTGGCCAGCCGGGGGCAGAGCGGACCCGCGATCCACGAGGAGATCTTCCGTTGGAATGGCAGCGAATGGGACTCGCTGGCCACGGCGAATGCCGCCGTCATCATGGTGGGAGCGCACCAGGGGGGATTGGTGGCCTTCGGCAACTTCACCGTGATCGGCGGCGTCGCGGCCAACCATGTCGCGTTCTTCGACGGCACCGCCTGGCATCCGATGGGTGCGGGACTGAGCCTCGCAGGGACGTTGTCCTCGGGCACGAACACACCACCCATCCTCTCGGTGGGTGGGAAGGTGTACATCTCCAACAGTGATGTCTGGTGCTTCAATGGTACGAGTTGGGCCAACATCACCACGGGAGTGCTCAACGGCCCGGTCCGGGCGATCACGACTGACGGCACGGATCTGTATGCAGGCGGCGCGTTCACCAAAGCCGGAGCGGATTCGCTGCCCTCGGTCGGGCGCTGGGACGGTTCTGCCTGGCACCGTGTGGGCACTGGTGGCCCGTACTTCATCAGCTTCAACTGCTTGGCCTGGTGGCAGGGCCACCTGTACGCGACCATCCCTGACGGGACCAGCGCCATCTCGGTGTTCGATGGTCTGCAATGGCACGGGACAGGAGATGCGTCCAGCGGCACCGTTGGACTCTGGGCGTGTGGAAGCCGCCTGGTTTCGGTCGGCCAATACCGGCCGGCATCTGGGGCCGTCGCAGACGCCAGAGCCTACGACGGCGTGTCGTGGACGGATGTCGCCGATAGTTGGGGGCCGGACATGACGGGCGTCAGCTCTTATGTCTCCGCAGGCGTTGTCTGGAACGACCGCCTCATCGTTACCGGCGCGAACCGGACCGCAGGTGCTGGGACTGGCGCCATTCGCACCAACAACCTCGCAACCTGGGATGGCGCCTCGTGGTCGGGGCTCGCGAACGGCATCAATCTCCAGCCGCTCGCCCTCGGCACTTTGGGCGCCGATCTCGTGGTGGGCGGGTTCTTCAACGCCCCCGGCGGCGGCCGCAACATCGCCCGCTGGAACGGCTCGGCGTGGTTCGGGTATGGAAACGATCTGCCCGCGTACGCATGGGCGTTCCAGGACTATGCCGGTGACGTGATCGTCGGTGGTGACCAGGGGGTCTTCCGCTACACGGGCGCGACATGGGTCCCACTGGGCGGCGCTGCGAGCATCGACAACGTCTGCCTCGCGCTCGCGGCACACAACCAGCAGTTGGTCGCCGCCGGCCAGTTCGTGTCGACCTCGAACGGCCAACCCCTCGCCCACATCGCGGCTTGGGACGGGCTGCAGTGGAGTCCGCTGGGTTCGGGGCTGTCGGGGGACTGCAATGCACTGGTGGCGTTCGGCGGGAACCTCATCGCTGGCGGGTACTTCACGCACGCGGGCGGTCTGCCGGTCGGTGGACTGGCACGCTGGGATGGAACGCAGTGGAGTGCCATGGGAACTCGGTCCCGCTCGGTCTCCGACTTCGCGCTACTCGATGGCGTGCTCTACGCCTGTGGTGCGTTCGAACAGGCCGACGGCGAAGTCACGAACACGGTGGCCCGTTGGACCGGTACGGATTGGCTGCCGCTCGGCTCCGGCGGCAACTTCTATTGGGTCGAGGGCTACCATGGCGACCTCTATGTCGGCGGGTCCTATGCCTTCGCCTTCGGTCAAGTGACCTCGAACATCATGCGACTCCCGGCGGCGAACACCCTGGACGTGGCTGGCGTGCCGGCGCTGACGAAGGTTGCACTCACCGCGGCGCCGAACCCGGTGCGCGCTTCCTCGGTGCTGTCGTTCGCGCTGCCGAGTGCCGGGCACGTGCGGCTCACCGTGCATGACGTGAGCGGCCGCGAGATCGCGCGTGTCGCCGATGCCGAGTTCGCGGCCGGTTCGCATCGCGTGAGCTGGAACGCCGCCGGCGTGGCGCCGGGGCTGTACTTCGCGCGGCTCACCAACGCGAGTGGCGTGCGCACGACTCGGTTGGTGTTGATCGGACGCTGACCCCGTCCGGCAACAGCTTCACGCCACGCGATACGCACTCGGCGGGCCGGCCTCGTTCCATGGGGGCTGGCCCGCGGTGTTCGTGCCGCCCAACGGCACCGCACGTTCGATCACCACGGTGAGCGCGCCGAGCGTGTCGTCCACGCGGCCTTCGGCGCGCACGACCTCGCCGCGCATGTGCTGGCCCCAGTGCTTGTAGGTGTCGGGGAACAGCACGCACTCGATGAGCCCGGTGTGGTCGGCGAGCGTGGTGAACAGCACGATGCCGCCATTCTTGGACTCCACGCGCCGCGCCGCGCACGGGATCCCGCACACGCTCACACGCTTGCCCACGTGACGCTCCAGTTGGGCGGCGTGCACGCAGCCTTCCAACGCGGTCGGTGGCACGAACACGTCGAGCGGATGGGCGCGGAACCACAGCCCCGTGGCCGCGAACTCGGCGCGCACGAGGTCGGCCAGCGGGAGTTCGGGCAGCTCGGGCACGGCCTCGCCGCCGGGGCGCGGCGCATGCGCGGTGGGCGCGAACGGCTGGCCGTCGGGCAGCACCAGGCCGGACGCGCGCGGG
>JBEBGT010000514.1:0-3162 GCA_040081365.1 Candidatus Eiseniibacteriota bacterium
CCAGACTTCAGGACGCCATCGATGCGAGCGGCGGCTGGGAGCTCGAGCGCAAGCTCGAAATCGCCGCGGACTCGCTGCGCCTGCCCCCCTGGGAGGCAGGGGCGGAACGACGGTCTGACAACGACTTGGAGATTGCTTGAGCCTGCATTATAGTGCGTCCCGCTTCCTGCTCGGGGGTTTTGTGGCAGCCCTGAGCGGCTGGGAGGTCCGTGGTCGCGAGAATGTCCCGTCTTCGGGTGGGTTGATCGTGGCCTCGAATCACTGCTCGTACTGGGACCCGGTCCTGGTGGGAGTGGCATCGGTCCGTGAACTGCACTACCTCGCCAAGGAGGAGCTGTTCCGGCCGCCGGTCTTCGGAAGCCTGATCCGTGCCTTCAACTCCATCCCGATCCGTCGGGGTGCGGTGGACATGCGCGGACTCCATCAGGCCATGGAAGTACTGCGGGCAGGACACGCGCTCATCATGTTCCCGGAAGGGACACGGTCGCGCGACGGTGAGTTGCACGAGGCCCGTCCCGGGATCGGCATGCTCGCGGTCGCGACGGGTGCGCGGATCGTCCCCGTGTACGTCGAACACAGCAATCGTCCGCGCAAGTGGATGTTGCGACAGGTGAAGCTGCGGGTGTCGATCGGCCCGGTGCGAACCTGGCAGGAACTGGCAGGCCCCGAAGCCGGGCTCGAGCCGGGCCGCGCGCTCTACCAGAGCGTGGGGAACGGCGTGATGCGCGAGATCACGGCATTGAAGGCCGGCCAGCCGAACTCGGCTGCACGTGCCACGGCGACCCCGTGACACATATTCCATATATCAGGAGGTAGTCGCTGCATGTCGGAAGTCCAGGAGCATTCCCCGAACCCCGTGAGCAACAAACGGGTACCCCCGTTGCCTCTCGTCCCCCTCAACTACGATGAGGAAGAGGACCTGACGCTCGAACAGCGCCAAGAGCTGTTCGGTGCGTACGAAGAGTCCATGCGTTCCATCGGTGAAGGCGAGATCGTGCGTGGCACGGTCCTGTCCATCGATGAGAAGGACGTACTGGTCGACGTGGGCTTCAAGAGCGAAGGCATCATCTCGCTGTCCGAGTTCTCGGATCCGTCCAGCATCAAGGTCGGTGACATCCTCGAGGTGTTCCTCGAGAAGATGGAGAACCAGGATGGCCTGGTCGTGCTTTCCAAGCAGCGTGCCGACTTCGTCCGTGTCTGGGACCGCGTCAAGGAAGCCCACGATTCGGGTCAGGTGGTCGAAGGCCGCCTCATCCGCAAGATCAAGGGCGGCGTGGTCGTGGACCTGTACGGCGTCGAGGCGTTCCTGCCGGGTTCCCAGATCGCACTGCGCCAGGTCCAGAACGTGGACGCGCTGTTGGGCCAGACGGTCTCGGTCAAGATCATCAAGCTGAACAAGCGCCGCCGGAACATCGTGGTGTCTCGCCGCGCCGTGCTCGAGGAAGAGCGCGACCGGATGAAGGCCACCATCCTCAAGGACCTGGCGAAAGACCAGATCCGCGAGGGCGTGGTCAAGAACATCACCGACTTCGGTGCGTTCGTGGATCTCGGCGGTATCGACGGTCTGCTCCACATCACCGACATGTCGTGGGGCCGCGTCGCGCATCCTTCGGAGCTGGTCAAGATCGGCGACAAGGTGCGCGTGAAGGTGCTCAACTTCGATCCCGAGAAGGAGCGCATCTCGCTCGGCCTGAAGCAGCTGGACGCCTATCCGTGGGAAGGCGTCGAGGACAAGTACAAGGTGGGCGATCGCATCCGGGGCAAGGTCGTCTCGATCACCGACTACGGCGCGTTCATCGAGCTGGAGAAGGGTATCGAGGGTCTGATCCACGTCTCCGAGATGTCGTGGACCCGCCATGTCCGTCACCCCTCGAAGATCGTCAACATCGGCGACATCATCGAGGCCGTGGTGCTCAAGGTCGACAAGGCCAACGAGAAGATCTCGCTCGGCCTGAAGCAGGTGGAGCCGGATCCGTGGCTCACGCTCGACCACAAGTACCCGCCGGGCATGAAGGTCAAGGGCAAGGTGCGCAACCTCACGAACTTCGGCGCGTTCGTCGAACTCGAGGAGGGCATCGACGGTCTCGTTCATGTCTCCGACATGTCGTGGACCAAGCGTGTCGCGCATCCTTCCGAAGTGCTCAAGAAGGGTGATGCCATCGAGGTCGTGGTGCTCTCCATCGACAAGGAGCACCGCCGCATCAGCCTCGGCTTGAAGCAGGTGTCCGATGATCCGTGGCCGTTGCTTGCGGACAAGTTCCCGTCCGGCATGGAGCTCACGGGTACGGTCAACCGCCTGTTCGACCGGGGTGCGATCGTCGATCTCGGCGACGGCATCGAAGGCTTCATCCCGCTGTCGCAGCTCGGGCTCGACGATCTCAAGCGTCCGAACGACGCCTTCGAGGTCGGGGAGCCGCTCACCATGAAGGTCACGCGCGTGGACGTGCCGAATCACCGGCTCATCCTGAGCGTGAAGGCGTGGCTGACCGAGCAGGACGACATCGCGCTGGCCGAGTGGACGTCGAAGCGGAACCAGGTTCGCGCGCGCATCGCGGCGAACCCGCCCGCTGAGGAGCCTGCTCCGGCCAAGGGTCGCGAGGACGTCGGCGACGAGGAGTAGCGCCCGCACCGGGGTGACCCGGTGAGGGAGGTGGAGTGAAGGCGAGGCTGGCGGCCCACACGGGCCGCCAGCCTTCGTCGTGAGGGGCAGCCCGATCGGGCTGGCAGCGCGGGCCCGCACCGCCTACACTGCGGCCCCTCGATGCGAACCCCGATCCGCGCCCTGATCCTGACCGCCCTCGTGGCCACCTCGCTCGCCGGCCCGCCCGCGCGCGCGCTGGAGGCCGTGTGGGGCAAGCTGCCAGCGCGGCTCGCGGCCGACAGCCTGGCGCCCGCACTTCGCCAACTGGAGGCCATGGGGCCGCGTGGCACCTCGGCCGGTGCGGCCTTCGCGCTTGCGCGCCTGCGTCGCGGGATGATCGAGCTCAAACACCGCCGCGCGTCCCAGCACCTGCGCGAACCGGCAGGCGCGGCTGTCATCACCCGCCCCGAGGATGACGACTTGGCTCGCCCCATCCTCCAGCTCTTCACGCAGGATGCGATCGAAATGGTGTGTCCGGGCGATGGCGAAGGGGTAGCTGCCGGGCGCGCGCAGGCGCAGGA
>JBEBGT010000515.1:0-3161 GCA_040081365.1 Candidatus Eiseniibacteriota bacterium
CATCCGGGGCGCTCCGGACTAGTCGCGGCTAAGGGCTCGTCCACTCCACGCCGCGTTCACCGGGGCGGATCGCTCCCAGCGTCCACACGGTCTCGCCCGCGCTCGTGAGCTCGCGACTCACGGCGCCGGTCTCGCTGGCATCGACCACCAGCACCATGCCGATGCCCAGGTTGAGCGCCGTGCGGGCGTCCTCCTCGGGCACCTCGCCCACCTGCTGCAGCCAACGGAACAGCGCCGGTCGTGGCCAGGCCGCGGCATCGACGAACGCCCGGCAGCCGTCCGGGAGCACGCGCACCAGGTTGCCCGCGATGCCGCCGCCGGTGACATGCGCCATGGCGCGGATGCGCCCGCTCTCGGCGAGCGGCAGCAGCGCGGGGCCGTACCAGCGGTGCGGAGCCAGCAGCGCCTCGCCGAGGCTCTCGCCGGCGCCTTGCGGCAGCGCCGCGGTGAGCGGCAACCCGGTCGCCGCGAGCACGCGACGTGCGAGCGAATAGCCGTTCGTGTGCAGGCCACTGCCTGCCAACCCGAGCACGTGGTCGCCCCCACGGACACGCGAGCCGTCGAGCAGGGCAGCGCGCGTCACCGTGCCGAGCATGCAGCCTGCCACGTCGATGACGCCGGGCAGATAGGTATCGGGCATCTCGGCAGTCTCACCGCCGAGCAACGCTGCGCCCACTTCGCGGCAGGCCCGTGCGAGTCCGCGCACCGCGGCCAGCACATCGCCGGCCTCGAGCCGGGCCTGCGCCAGGTAGTCGAGGAACGCGAGCGGTCGTGCGCCATGCACGAGCAGGTCGTTGGCACCGTGGTACACGAGGTCGGCGGCCGCATCGTCGAGCCGGCCCGCGGCCTTCGCCAGATGCAGTTTCGTGCCGACGCCGTCCATGGTGGCCGCGAGCAGGCCGGGAGCTCCCGGGAAGCTCATGACGCCCGCGAACCCGCCGACGAGCGGCTGCACGCGATCGCCCCAGGTGGAGCGGATCTCGCGGATCACCTCGTCCTTGATGGCGTCGGAACGCGACACGTCGACGCCGGCATCGCGGTAGCGCATCACGCCCCTCCCACACGCGTGCGGAGCCTGAGCAACTGCAGGTCCTCGCTGCTCGGGCTCGGCACCAACGGGAACCGGCCGGTGGCGTGCAACCGCAGCAGGCACTCCACGACATCGGCCGCGAACTGCGTCCCGGCGCCGCGCTCGAGTTCGCGCAAAGCCGCATCGACCGGCAGCGCGCGCCGGTAAGGGCGGTCGCTCGTCATGGCGTCGAACGCATCGGCCACATTCAGGATGCGCGCCCCGACCGGGACGTCCTCGGAGCGCAACCCGAACGGATAGCCCTGGCCGTCCGGGCGCTCGTGGTGCGCGCGCACGATCTCGGACACGCGCCGCAGCGTGCGCACCTTGGCCACGATCTCGGCGCCGGCCGCGGGGTGCGCGCGCAGGGTGCGCTGCTCCTCGTGCGACAGTGCGCCGGGCTTCTGCAGGATGTACTGGTGCTGCGGACCGATCTTGCCCAGGTCGTGCACGAGCGCGGCGTACTCGATCTCCTCGACATCCCGTTCGGGCCGCTTGAGGCCGCGGGCCAGCCGCACCGAGTACTCCGAGACGCGCACGGAGTGATGCCGCGTGTACGGGTCGACCTCTTCCAGCACCTCGGTGAGCGTGCGCACGAAGTCCTTGAGATCGCTCTTGAGCTCGACCGAGAGTTGGAACGCATAGCGCGACACGAGCACCGGCAGCGCCACCAACAACAGTCCGAAGGGTCCCGTGCTCACCCACACCACCGCCGACAGGGTGCCCAGCGCGACGAACGACAGGTGATGCAGGATCCCGGACTGGAAGTTGCGCTGCCAGATGCGCCACGTGCCCGGCCCCTCGCTGAGGCCGATCGCGGCCGAGACGCAGCCCGAGTTCACCATGAAGAACGTGAGCCCGCTGAGGGCCAGCGGCAGCGCTCCGTCCGGGAAGCGCACCACGCCGATCACGCCCCCGAGCCCGGTGTAGACGGCTGACGCCGCGAAAGCGCCGAGCACGTAGATGGCGGCATTGTGCAGCACGCGCACGGCCGGCCGGCGCTGCCACACGCCCTGCACGATCAGCGCGGACACGACGTCGATGGCCGCGGTCCAGAACGGCCCGATCATCAGCAGCAGCGGCAGGTCGACCATGGTGCCCGCGGTCATCTGGCCGCCACCCGGCAGCCGCACGGGGGCGAGTTCGGCCAGCAGCACGAGCGCCAGGCCGCCGACGAGCACCGGCCATTGCGGCGCGGGGTGCAGCGACCAGCCCGCGAAGCCGAGCGCGAGCGCGGCGACGACGACGAAGGCGTAATAGAGGCGGAAGAGCCCCGGGCGCCGGAGCGCGGAGGAAGCGTTCACGATGTCCCTATCGTGGGGGAACTCCGGCACGCGGGCAAGCGCGTGCGAGTGCCGCTCGGGCGAGGCGAGCGAGGAAGAACGACGGGACCGGCGAGATCGACGGGAAAGAGATCACATCAGACTGCGACTACTGGCTTCACCAACCAGCCTTGCCGAGCAGTTCGACGATCTCGAGGAGCAGATCCATTATTGGCCCACCTCCTTTGAGGGATTCTCCGCTCGGTCCCGGAGGACCGGCGGGTGGGCGCTTCGCTCTGGACTGATCCGCTTCGCTGCTCTTTCCCGGGACAACACCGGTCCCGATTCCACAAACAGGTTGCGCCGCACGGGGGCCGCGGTCAACCCGGCTCCCCGCGCGGAGCGGGATCAACTCTCGGAGGCGTAACTCTCGGCACGCAACACGTACTCCGTGGGCTCCTTGGCGCGCATGCCGGCAACGAGTCGGTTGAGCGCCGCCAGCGTCGCGAGCACGACGGCCTGGGGCGTGTCCGCCTCGACCGTACACGCGCCGGTGAGCACCTTCTCGTGCCGGTGCGCCAGCAACGACAGCACGACGATGGCGACCCGGCGCCCGGTGAGGTCCACGAACGTCACCTCACGCACGTTGAGTGCCACCGGATCCGCCAGGAACTCCTGCACCGCCAGCGTCGTGGCCTGGGCCACCAGCCGGTGCGAGTCGTCGCGCGAGCTCCAGCCGGAGGCATTGCCGATGCGCGACATGCCCTTCCAGCGCAGCTCGACCTGCGCCTGTGCGCGCTGGGCGTTGACGATGAGATTGACGTTCTCGT
>JBEBGT010000516.1:0-3152 GCA_040081365.1 Candidatus Eiseniibacteriota bacterium
GGCACGGGCCCGAGTCCCAGGAGGGAACGTGGGGAAGAGTGGCCGTTCGACTGCCCTGCCTCGTGGCGTGCGCGGCTACGCGGCGCTCGTGCTCCTGAGGGTGTTCACCGCGCTGCCCTCGGCGGCCCACGCCGGCGCGCGTGCCCATGCCGCCGGCCGCAAGGGGGCGGAGGCGCGTTCGGACCGCTTCGACGAGTCGTTCCGCAAGTACAGCAAGCGTTACTTCGGGCCCGACTACGACTGGCGTGACTTCAAGGCGCAGGGGCTCACCGAGAGCAACCTCGACACCACGGCGCGCAGCCAGGTGGGCGCGCGCGGCGTCATGCAGCTCATGCCGAGCACGTTTCGCGAAGTGGCGTCCAAGAACCCCGACATCCAGCGGCGCATCGACGATCCCGAGTGGAACATCGCGGCCGGCATCTCGTACGACCGCCGGTTGTGGCGCCAGTGGGAGCAGGACTCCGTGGCCGCGCACCGGCGCGAGTTCATGTTCGCCAGTTACAACGCGGGGCGCGGCACGTTGCTGCAGGCCCAGGAAGCGGCGCGCGCCCGGCAGCTCGACTGTCGCTCGTGGCCCGACATCGAACAGGTCGCGCCCGACATCCGGCGCTGGCGCTACCGCGAGACGCTCGACTACCTGCGCCGCATCGACGGCCACCTGCTGCGTCTCGACGGCCACGGGCGGTTGTCGAACGGCCCGACCGCGAGCTGGTCGGTGGTCGCGCTGCCCAGCGGGCCGGCGCCGACCACCGTGCAGCGCCTGGCGGTGCCCGCCGGGCCGGCCGCGCCGCCGATCGACCGGCGGCTGCGACTGCGCGGGGCCATGGCCAAGGGGGCCACTCGTGACTCCACAACCCGGCTCCGGGTGGTACCACGCGATCCGGCCCGTGGGGGATCTCGTCGGGTCCGGTAGCCGGACCGGTCGGTAAGTCCATGTGTTACAACAGGTTGTTCGTCGAGTTCGGCTGGACTGAACCTGGCGGACCCACGTCCCCCCGGATTCCGTCGTCAAAATCGACACCGGATGCATTTTTCGGCGCCCAGCCCCACCTGTTCTTATGAAGCGAGGAGCAACGGGCCTCGCACCAGAATGAACCAGTAAGTGAGGACCGACGCCATGACCACCGCGATGATGAACCTCGTCTCCGATCCGAAGGCCGGCTGGAACCTGAGCGTCTCGGGCGCTCGTCGGGCGGCGGATCGTGCGAAGAACGCGGCGACGGTGGGCTACGACTGGGCGCGGCGCGCGGGCATCGGCATCTCGGACGCGATCATCGCGCTCGAAGCCGCCGAGCGCGCGATCGACGCGGCGGACCGTGCAGCCATGGCGACGACGCGCGAGGAGATCCGCACCGAGGCGATCAATGCCTGGTCGGCGGCCGAGACGGCGCTCGAGGCCGACAAGCGTTCGGCCGCGGCGATCACCTCGGCGATGTGGTCCGACGAGGACCGCAAGGTGCACACGATGTCGACGCAGGCGGCCTGAGAGACCCCTGGGTCGAGAGTAGGGAGAGCGAGTACCGGGCTTCTGCGAAAGAGAGAGCGCACCGGCCGGGGCCAGGACGGACGAGTAGGGGGCCGTGCGAGGGAGAACGCGCACGAGCCCGACGCAGGCAGGGAGAGAGCGCCGAGCGCTCGGCTTTGGTACGTTCGGGCGTGAGCGTGGGCGTCAGCGTTGCACGCGGCGCTGGGCCACGCCGCTCTCGATGAGCTCGTCGGCCAGCTTGCGCATCTGCACCCGCGAGCGCTGCGAGAGTTCTTCCTGCTGCTGGCCCAGCGCCTCCTGCTGCACACCGAGCTCGTCCTGCTGCTTCGAGAGTGCCTCCTGGTGCTCACTCAGGTCATGCTGTTCGGCTTCCAACGCTTCGAGCCGGTCCTCGATCTCGGCGATCGTCCGGCGCAGCTCACTGCGCCGCGCATCCGACCAGCGGCCGCTCGCCAGCCGGGTCTCGAGCTCTCCGAGGCGCACCGAGAACTCGCTCTGCTGCTCGCCGATCTCGCCCTGCCGGCGGCCGAGCTCGCCCTGCTGTTCACCCAGTGCGCCCTGGCGTTCGCCGAGTTCGCCCTGACGCTCTCCCAGTTCGGCCTGCGGGGCCATGATCTCGCGGATGCGGTCCAACGCACGAGCGTCATACACGACATAGTCGAGACCCTCGAGCCGGAACCAACCGAACTCGCGGCCATCCTTGCCCAGCCCCTGGACCCCACGGAAGTCGTCGTGACGGAACGAACCGTTGAGCGTCAGGTGGTCGCCGCGGCCGTAACCGAAGCTGAAGCCGTTCTCGTCGTCGTCGGTCGAGTAGGTGTAGCCGTACGAGCCGCTGACGTGTCGGGGCGAGCTCGCGCTCGTCGTGCTGCGCGACTGGCCCGCGCCGCGAGACCCCGCATGGCGCGGCGAAGCGGCCTGTCCCGAGGCTGCCGCCTCGTCCGAGCCGTACTGGCCCGCACCGCCGGCGGGGCCGTGCGTGTCGCGTGCGGCCACGAGCCGCACCGGCACCAGGGCGATGAGTCCGATGAACACGAGCGCGGCCAGTCCGAGCGCACGCTGGCGCGAGGTGGGGCGAAAACCGTGAGCGAGCATGGTGAGTCTCCGGTGGAGTCGGGAAGCGTGACGGGAACCATAAGAGGCCGCCGTGTGCAGCCGGCGCTGGGGATCGATGCCGTAGGCCAGCAGGAGCTCGCCGTACGGATGCAGCGCGTGGTCGCCCGCGAGCACGGCTTCGGCATCGCAGGCCTCTTCGCGGGCCTGGGCGTATTCCTCGACCGCGAGATGCGCGAGCGGGAAGAACCACAACAGGGCGTGCGCGAGCGCGGGCACCAGGCCCAGCGCGAGATCGTGCCGGCGGACGTGTGCCGCCTCGTGCGCCAGCAGCAGGTCGAACCGCGACTCGTCGAGCGCACGGCACGACTCCGGCACGAGGATTCGCGGCTGCCAGCCGGCCAGCAGCACCGGCGCGATGGCGGCGGTACTGGTGCGGATCCGCACGGTTCCGGCCCGGCTGGCACCGAGCCAGGTCTCGAGTCGCGCCTGCACACGTGCCGACCGGAAGGGTGCCGCCGCGCGCCACCGCCGCTCCAGTTGGAAGGCGCAGCGCACGTGCGTGGCCAGCACGGCCAGCACGCCGAGCAGCCACAGCGCCAGCGCATACGGG
>JBEBGT010000517.1:0-3145 GCA_040081365.1 Candidatus Eiseniibacteriota bacterium
CCAGCATGGCGAACGCGTCATCAGCACACGCCGCCGGCGTGGCGGCGGCGAAGTCCTGCGCGAGCACGTCGCTGGCGAACAACACGGCCAGCACGCAGCACGCCAGGCGAGCGCCCACGTTCACGGCTGCGCACCATCGACTCGCAGTGCGGTGACGCGCGTGAGCGACCCCGTGTCGGACTCCGCGCGCAGCACCGCCAGGTACACGCCCGGCAGCAGCGCTTCGAGCTGCACCGGGCGCTCGCCGTGCGCGCCCGAGGCCACGGGCCCCGCCAGCCGGCGCGTGCGGCGGCCATCCAGATCGTAGAGCTCGAGTGTGACGCGCGCGGACTCCCAGGGCAGCTCCCACGCGAACTGCACCGTCTCACCGTTCGCGTGCAGCCGGCGCGGCTGCGCGCGAAACCCGCCCGGCGTGGGCTCGCTC
Organism: Candidatus Eiseniibacteriota bacterium; assembly: GCA_040081365.1. GTDB lineage: Bacteria > Eisenbacteria > RBG-16-71-46 > RBG-16-71-46 > RBG-16-71-46 > JAIOPA01. Next base: position 425 of record JBEBGT010000517.1, read on the forward strand.
GGCCGTGGAGGAGCGAGCGGGGTGCCGCCGGCACTCGGCGCGGGCCGCCAGGTCTGGCCTGCGCGCTCGAGTGTGACCCCGGCGGCGAGCCCGCCCGCGGAATACGTCACCCGTTCCACCGGCACGCCGTCGGCTTCGGCCACTACCACCTGATCGGCGATGCCGCTGGCGTCGTCGCTATTGTTGAGCGCCGCCCACGGCGTCACGCGCCGCACGCGCGCGGCATCGAGCGCGCGGTGCGTCATGAGCAGCGCAGTGGGGTCCTGCGCCAGCACCGCCAGGCTGTCGGGCGCGAGCGGCGGTCCGGCATCGATGCGGCCCGCCGCACCCGCGCGGTCCCCGAGCCGGAACTCCTCGAGCGCGAGCGACGCGCGCGTGGCGTTCTTCACTTCGACCCATTCGCCCTCGGCCGCCGCCGGATGGAACTGGATTTCCGTCACCGCCAGCGGTCCCGGCCCCACGCGCGTCACCAGCGTATCGGCGTCATCGAGAGCACTCTCGTCCAACGGCAGCGCGACGCGCGCCACGAACGCGCCCCTGCCGGCGCGCAGAGTCTCGAGCGGCACTTGCACCTGTGTGGTCTCGCCCGCCGCCAGCGCGGGGGCGGCGATCTCGATCGGGGCCACCAGCAGCTCACCGCTCACCGCCACGCGTGCCTCGCCGTCGGACCACGCGCTCGCACCCAGGTTCGTGAGCAGCAGCAGCATCGTGGCGGGCGCCGCGGGATCCGGCTGCTCGGGCTCGAGCGCGGTCCGATGCCGCACGAGTGCCGCATCGCGCGTGCGCTGATTGGCCGCACCGGGCGACGGTTCGGCGGCCCGGAAGTCGCCCGCATTGCTGCCCGTGGCTGCACCGTCGGGCCAGCGCGCCAACGACTGCCCACCCGCCACGTCGGGTGCCGGGGTGCCACAATGATATTCGTCGAAGTCGTGCGGCCCCCAGCCCACCACCTCGCTCGTGCCATCGGGCCATACCAATCGCACGGCGTCGGGACCGTTCTGCAGGTCGAGTGTCGCGACGCGGTCCGGCGCCGGCGACACGCGCGCGCCGCCCACCACGAACCGGCTGCGCGCGGCCACGGAATCCCCGGCCTGGGCGGTCCACTTGAGCGTCCAGCGCCCGGGCGCGGCCCCGTCACCGGCCTCGATGCGCAAGCCCGCCAAGGACTTGGGCGCGGCATCCAGATTCCAGAGCTCGACAAACTCGAATCCCGTGTCATCACCCGGCGCGTCGTAATAGACTTCGGTGACGAACGGACGCGTGGCCGGCGCGCACGACAGCGCGGCGGAGAGCAGTAGCGAGAGGACGGTCATGGCCGCTCCAAGGACGATGGCGCATCGCACCACGACCGCGCCGCGTGTGCGCAAGGCACATGGCAAGGCGCGGTCCCGCGCGGTGAGCACAGGACACGGGGGCGGCGGAGTGACCCGGCAGGACCGGGCGCTCGCACGCGCGACATTGCAATCGCCATGCCGTGGCCGATCACGCGACAGGACCGCACATCCGCAGCGACCCGGCCGCGGAGACCGACCACTGCGGTGGCGAACCGATCACCACAAACACACCTGCCGCGACCCCGCAGGCGTCACGGGCGCGACGGGAATGTTGTACCGACGGCGCACCGACAAGCGCTCACTCCGGTGGCCCGGACGGCGGCTCGCGCCACAGGCAGCCCCATCGAGTGGAGGCCACCCCATGCGACTCGGGATCAAGTCCCTCATGACGCTCGTCTGCCTGTGGGCGGCCGTGCCCGCGCGCGCCCAGCTGCGCGATCCCCAGGTCCGGGTCGCGGGCACGAGCTTGCAGGTGCTGTTCAGCTCCGCCGGCCAGACCATCAACGTGGCCCAGGACCAACGCGCCGCCCAGAGCTTCCAGGCGGTGAACGTCGGGATTCCCGAGCCCTTGTCGTTCGGCGTGCACAACGTGCGCGGGCCGGAGTGGGCGCTGGCCGTCTACGACTTTCCTGCAGCCACCCCGACGCTGCGCGAAGTGATGCCCGGCGGCGCCACCCCGGGATGGTTCTCGCTGGTGTCGTTCCGCACCAGTCCGGACCGCATGGTCGTGAGCCTGTTCGATGCACTCCACAGCATCCAGGGCTCGACTTCCTACCTCGGACTCACGTCGCTGCTCCAGGGCTTCGCGCTCGATGCCGGTCCGGCCGGCACGCTCTACTCCGATGACACGCGAAACGCCGGCCAGCAGCCGCACATGCTGCTCTACCGCGGCAGCGGTGCGTTCGCGGGCGACGCGTGGTTGTGCGTCGAACTCGACGGCGACCAGGACTTCGACGACGCGGTGTACCGGCTCGAATTCTTCGCCTCCACGCCCACGCGGCGCGACAGTTGGTCGCGGCTGAAACAGCTCTACCGCTGACGCGCCGCCGGCGAGACGAAGCCCCGGCGAGCACGCGCTCACCGGGGCTTCGTCACGCGTGCATGGTGCGCGTACTACATGAGCCCGCGCCGGCGACGCCACATCCATTCCACGCTCAGCATGCCCACGAGTAATGCGAACAGCCACGGCGACTCCCACAGCCGCACGCTGTCGCGCTGCGGCCGCACCAGTGCGCGCGGGTCCAGCGTGCGCGCCCACGACTCCACGTCGGCGGCACGGCCCGTGCGGCCGCCACTCGCGGCCGCCAGTGCGGCCATCGCCGCGCTGTCGGGCTGCGCACGCAGTGCTTCGAGCGTCCAACGATCCACCACGAACTCCGGGCGCGCG
>JBEBGT010000061.1:0-11783 GCA_040081365.1 Candidatus Eiseniibacteriota bacterium
ACGGTCGCGCTCGACGACGCCGTCGGGCGCATCCTCGCGAGCGACGTCGTCGCGCCGCGCGCCCTGCCCGGCTTCGACAACTCCGCGATGGATGGCTATGCAGTTCTCGCCGACGACGAAGGTCATGGACGCCGACTCTTAAGCGACGGCCAGCGGCATGCCGGTGACGATGCGCGTGTAGACGTTGGCGGAGTACGACAGGATGAGCCGCGACAGCGGCCAGTTCACCACCGTCACGCCGTGCAGGTAGCGCGAACCCAGCACGATGTCGGCGTCCTTGGCGGCTTCGAGGAAATCGCCGACGGCATCCGGGTCGTGCGAGAAGTCGGCGTCCATCTCGAAGATGTAGTCGGCCCCGTTCTTGAGCGCGTAGCGAAAGCCGTCGCGATACGCCGACCCCAGCCCCATCTTGCCCGGCCGTTGCAGCAGGTGGACGCGCGGCGTCTTCGCCTGCCAGGCCTTCACGAGGTCGGCCGTGCCGTCGGGCGAACCGTCGTCGACGATCAGCACCTCGAGCCCGAACGGCAGCGCCAGCAACCGCTCGAGCAACGGGTCGATGTTCTCCCGCTCGTTATAGGTGGGGACGATGATGAGCTTCTCCATCAGGCCGGCTCACTCTCCGCCGCGGGTGCGGCCGCCTGGCGCCGGGACCACCACCAACCGGCCACCATGAGTCCCACGGCGAGCAGCGTGCAGAGGATGCTGATCCAGAAGCCGAGCGTGAACGCCGCCGAGGCGAAACGGAACTTCACCAGGTGGCGTCCCGCCGGCACCGCGACCGCACGCAGTGCGTGATCGGCGCGCAGCACCGGCACGGCCTTGCCGTCCACGGTCGCCTTCCAGTCGGGGTAGTACAGGTCCGCGAGCCGCAGCACCGCCGGGCGCGACGCCACGACCTCGACCTCGACTTCGTGCAGGCCGTACTTCGTGACGCTCGCGCTGCCCACCGAGTCCGCGGCGCCCGAGGCGATGCCCGGATCCTGCGTGAGGTACGTGAAACGGCGCGGGTCGTGCGCCACGAAGCTCACGGAGTCGAGTACCGCACGGCCGGTGTCCGGCACCACGCTCCAGGCGCCGAGCACGGTGGCGCGCGGCATGCTGAGCGCGAACTCGTACACCACGCCCGCGCTACCGACGTACACCTGCTTCAAGAGCGCGTACCAATCCGCCGGGATGTCCGTGGGCGAGACCGGGCGCGAGAACACCCAGTAGCGCGCATTGAGCACGGCGAGCCACGGCAGCCGGTAGAGCGAGCGTGTCTCGTACAGGTCCTGCCACAGTCTGGTCTTGGCCGAGTGGCGCCCGCCGAGCACCGCGATGCCGAAGCCGGCGGGCCGGTTGTCGGTGAACCACTGGTCCTCGGGATAGAACACGCGGAACGACCCCGCGCGGCCGGCCTTCTCGAGCCACTCGATGACGTCGTCGCGCCCGGCCTCGAGGTTGCGCTGCACCGGGTCGCCGATCGTGGGCGACATCACGGCGCGGCTGACGGGCCACAACTCGACGAGCAGCAGCAGCAGTGCGACCACCGAGGCGAGCGCGACCGGGAACTTGCCGCGGCGCGCGAACCACGCGACCGCGAACACGGCCAGCCCCAGGAACGCCACCTTCGCGAGGTCTCCGCTGAACGCCGCGAACGCGATGCGCGCGGCTTCGCCCGGGAACTGCGGCTTGTGCTCGAGCGCCATGTTCACGTAACCCGCGCGCAGGCCCTCGGCACCGAAGAGCGCCACCAGCAGCAGCACGCCGAACACCGCACCCGCTCCGAGCATGACCTTGTCGACGAGATCGCCCTTGCCCTTGGCCGCCCCCGCGGTGACCAGCGCGCCCCAGCCCCATGCCGCGGCCACCGCCATGGAGAGCTGGAACAGCAGCAGGATCATCACCGGGATGCGGAACTTGTTGAACATGGGCAGGTGGTCGTAGAGGAAGCCGTAGAGCGGGAAGTTGTGCCCCAGGCCCACCAACAACGCGAACACGCCGAGCACGCCCGCGAACACCTTGGCCGTGAGGTCGCCCTGACCGCGAGCCACGAAGCCGACCAGTGCCAGCAGCGTGATGATCACGCCCACGAAGCCGTTGGGGTAGTCCGTGAACGGCATGCCACCCCAGTAGGTCCCGCCGCCGAAGCCGACGAAGTTGGGGAACACGATGCTCGGCAATTCATAGAGCGCCATGCTCCAGCCGGTCGCGTACTCGAATGGCGCGCCACCTCCCGCCGCCGAGCTGCGCATGGAGTGCTGCGCGTAGTCGCGCAGCGGCAGGTTGTAGACGCCGGCGATGCCGAACGCGAGCGCGGCCGCACCGGCGATGCCCAGCGCCCGCAGCGCGACCGTCTTCAACTCGGCGGGCCGGCGCGCGGTCATCGCGAGCGCGACGAGCGTGTAGAGCCCCACCGCCATCCAGGTGTAGAAGCAGATCTGGATGTGGCCGCGCAGGAACTGGAAGCCACCGGCGAGCGCGAGCCAGCCGAGTTCCGCGAACGTGCCCTTGCGCAACCAGCGCGCGGCGAGCCACACCATGAGCGGCAGGTAGGCCGAGTCCACCAGCTGGCTGCCGTGCCCGTGCGCGCCGACCGCCACGAGATTGGGCTGGAAGACGAACGCGATGGCACCCAGGAGCGCGCCTTCGGTCCGGGCCCCCCACTCGCGGGCCAGCAGGTAGGCGAACAGGGCGCCCAGGAAGTAGTACAGCAGCAGCCATGTCATCTCGGGCAGCGGCAGCACCTTCTGCACCAGCGCCAGCGGCCAATCGGGCGGGTAGATCAGCGGGTTGTAGCCGCCCGAGCCGAACGACGGCATGCCCAGGAACACGTACGGATTCCAGAGCGGATAGACGTGATCCTTCCACAGGGACTGCTCGCCGATGCGCACGAAGCCCACCGGTGCGGTGGCGTCGGGCGACACGAACGTGCGGCCCTCGAGCGACACCTCGTGGAAGAAGAGGATGGTGAAAAGCGCCAGGAGCACGGCCACCCACGACGTGGTGAGCGTGAAGCCCTTGCTGGGCGCCTTCGAGGTCTCGGGCTTGCTGCGGCTCATGCGGGGATCTCCGGGTCTCACGCGGCGGGCAGCCGCGCCTCGATCTCGGCCACCATGCGCGCGGCGAGTGCGTCCCAATCATGGGAGCGCGCCAGCGCACGGCGGCGAGAAGGTTCAGGAGCGGCGTCGAGCGCCACGTGAAGCGCCTGCACGGCTTCGGCCGGCGAGGCGGCGAACAACAGGTCGGGCGGACTTGCGTCCAGGTCGAGCAACGGTGTGGTGAGCACCGGCAGTCCGGCGGCCAGATACTGGTAGACCTTGTTCGGATTGATCCCCTGCACGAATGGATCGTGGGCCCGGAACGGGATCAGGCCCACGTCGAGACCCTGCATGTACGCGGGCACGTCGGCGTAGGGCCTTGGGCCCAACACCGCGACGCCCTCGCGCCGGCCGAACTCGGACACGGCCGCGTCGGTCGCCGGCGAGCCCGGTCCGATCAATACCACCGTGCCACCGCGCCGGTTCCGGCGGATCGCCTCGAGCACCTCGAAGTCGAGGAAATGCGACAACAACCCCACGTAGCCGATGAGCGGCCGCGGGAGTGCGGCCAGATCGGCCGGGAGCGCACGGGTGGTCTCGAAGTGCGCCAGCTCCACTCCATTGCCGAGCAGGATCAAGGGGCGGTCGGTCTCCGAGGCCAGGGTGCGACGGTAGTACTCCGAAACGACGAACACCCCCTGCGCCTGCGCGAGCGTGCGTCGCAGGTAGGGCCCGGCCCACACGGGCGAGGCCGAGAACTGCAGGGGGTGGTCGTTGAAGTCATAGAGTAGCAGCTTCTTACGGAGCCGCGAAAGCAGTCCCGGCGCATAGATGTTGGAAGCCAGCACGACGGGTTCGGGGTCCACGTCGAGCCGCGCCAGCATGCGGGCCAGGTGGACCTCCGCCCCCAGCTCGAGCGCGGCCCGGCCGAGGGCCGTGCCGGCCAGCCGGTTGTACAACGGGCTCGTGGTGCCCGGCTTCAAGAACGGCACGGTGAACACCGTGACCCGCCCCTCCCGCCTCGGCTCCCACGGGTCGTCCGCGCCGAACGCCGGCGGCTGCGCGAAGAACACCCGCCAGTGCGCCGGGAAGCGCGACAGCAGGAACTGCTTCCGCGTGCGGAAGTACCCCCAGCGCACCTCGGACAGGACGAGCAGGTCCAAGCGTCAGCCGGCCGTGACGCCTGCCGCGAGTTCGGACGCGTGATGCGCGACCGCCTCGACGTAGCCCAGGTGACGACCCGCCGAGACGGCGGGGTCCGCGACGCGGCCCACGATGCGCGGGTCGCGCGCGACGTAGTGCTGCGACCAGGCCTCGAGCGACAGCCAGCGCCAGATCTGCAGGCCGATCTCGCGGCGGCCGGCCAGGTAGTCGTCGAGTGCCGCCGTCACCACGCCGGGCGCGACCCAGTCCTGGAACGGACCCGAGCGCGTGAGCCGGCGTCGCACCTCGCCCGCGTAGCGGCCGCGCAGCCACAGATCGGTGGGGGTCTCGAAACCCATCTTGTCGCGGCGCTCGAGCACGGCCTTGGGCACACGGTCGCCCAGGGCGCGGCGCGCGATGGCCTTGGTCACCACGCCGTCCAGCCGCTGCGTGTCGGGCAGCGAGAACGCGAACTCGACGAGGCGGTAATCCAAGAACGGCAGCCGCGTCTCGATGCCGAACGCCATGCTGCTGCGGTCCTCGTAGCGCAGCAGGCTCGGCAGCTGGCGCACCGTGGTGTCGAACGCGAGTTGGTCCCACAGGCCCGACCGCGTGGAGCGGCCCGCGCGTGGAGCGCGCGAGCCCAGCTTGGCGAGGCGGCTCGACAGCACGAGGTCCTTGCCCTGGCCGAAACGACGGCGCAGCTGCGACACGAGTGCTCCCGGCAGCGCCGGCTCGAACGTGTGCAGCAGCGTGGTCGCAAGGCCGAGGCGGTCGGAGACCGGGCCCCACAGCTGCGCGAAGCCGGACCAGTCGCCCGCCACCGCGAGGTCGCGCAGGCGCGTGGGCAGGTAACGGAAGTAGCCCGCGAGCGTCTCGTCGCCACCCTGACCGTCGAGCAGCACCTTGAGTCCCTTGCCGCCCGCGAGCTTCATGACCTGCCATTGCGAGTACACGCCGGGGCCGGCGGTGGGCTCCCCCTGCTGGTCGGCGAGCGCGTCGAACACGCTCCAGAAGTCGGAGCCGTCCGGCACGATGACATGCGACTGCGCGCCGGTGGCGTCGGCCACGGCACGCACGTAGGGGCGTTCGTCGAACGCGGGACCTTCATCATAGGCGCAAGTGAACGCGTGCAGGCCCTTGTTGGCGAGCTTGGCGGCCGTGGTGACGACCGCGCTCGAATCGAGGCCGCCCGAGAGACACGAGCCGACTTCGACGTCTGCGCGCAGGCGCAGCTTCACGGCATCGGTGAACAGCGCGCCGAACTCGGCCGCCATGTCGTCCGGGCTGCCGCCGGCATGCCGCGAGGGATCGAGTCCCCACCAGCGCTGGACCTGGAAGCCGCCCTCACCCACCGACAGCCAGTGGCCGCCGGGCAGTTGCCGCAGGCTCTCGAAGAACGTCTCGGACTCGTGGTCGACCCAGTCGAGCGCCAGCAGGTCGCGCACCGCCGCCAGATGCGGTTGAATGCGCCAGCCCTGCGTGAGCACCAGCGCACGCGCCTCGGAGGCGAACGCGAACTTCTCGCCGTCGTACTGGTAGTAGAACGGCTTCACACCCATGCGATCGCGGGCACAGAACAGGCGCTTCTGGTCGGCGTCCCAGATCGCGAGTGCGAACATGCCGTTGAAGCGCGACAGGCACGCGGGCCCCCAGGCCTTGTAGGCCGCGAGGATCACCTCGGTGTCGCTCTTGCCGACGAAGCGCATGCCCGTCTGCTCGAGTTCGGCGCGCAGCTCGATGTAGTTGTAGACCTCGCCGTTGTAGGCGATCCAGTCGCGCCCGGCCGCGTCACACAACGGCTGGTGCCCGGTCGGCTCGAGGTCGACGATGCTCAGGCGGCGATGCGCAAGTGCGACGCCGTAGCGCGCGGTGGCCTGTGCGCCACGCGCGAGGCCCGGCGCCCACGGCAGTCCGGACTGGAACACGTTCGGCGGGGTGTCCGCGCCGCCGTGTGTGAACGACTGGCCGCCCACGGGATCGATGAGCACGAGGCCCTCGTCATCGGGGCCGCGCTGCGCGAGCAGACGCGCCATGGCCTGCAGCCGTCCCAGGTCCGCGCGTCCGTGTCGGTCGAAGAGTCCGGCGATGCCGCACATGACTTCCTGCCTTTCCGCTTCTCAGAGGAATGCTATCGCGTTCCGTGCGCCGCCGGCCGGTGCCGGATCGCGCCTCGGTCCTTCCAGACGTCACTCTTCCATGCCAGCAGCGCATAGCCGGCCAGCGCAGCCAGCCGCCACGGCACGCCGGCCCAGCCTTCGGGGGCGAACCGCACCGCCACCACGCCCAGCGCCAGCCCGGCGCCGAACAGCGCCGCGAGCCGCGCGCCGCGGTACGGCAGCGGGTGCACCTTCTGGGCGATCGCGTAGGTGAGCACGGCGGAGCCCGCATAGCCCGCGAACGTCGCCATGGCCGCCCCTTCGGCGCCCAGTCGCGGCACCAGCGCGAGGTTGGCAGCGGCCGCGAGGAGCGCCGCGCCGCCCGCGGAGAAGCCGAGCCAGGCGTTCTTGAGCGACAGGTTGATGCCCAGAGCGGCCACATAGTAAGCGCCCTGTGCGACCGCGGCAAAGCTCAGCCACAGCGCCGGACGCGAGGCCGCGGCGTAGTCGCGGGTGGCCAGCAACTGGATCCCGAGCGGTGCGAGCAGGCCGCAGGCCAGCGCCCCGGCGGTGGCGATGGCCACGTACAGGCCGAGCACTCGCGCATACAGGCGCGGGGCCTCGGGGTCCTGTGCGCGCGCGAATGCGAAGGGCATGAATGCGAGTTGGAACGCTGAGACGCCCATGGTCACGACGGCGAAGAACTTGATCGCCAGCGCGTAGGTGCCGACGTCGTCGAGTGAGGAGTAGCGCTGGAGCGCCCAACGGTCGGCGGAGCCGATGACACCATAGGCGAACGCCACCGGCACGAGCGGCAGGCCGTACCGGAGCATCTGGCGCAACAACCCGGCGTCGAAGCGCGGCCGGATGTGGTGCCGGCACAGGATCGCGCCGAGCAGCGCCGCGATCGAGTCGCCCACGAGCTTGCCGTAGAGCACGCCGGCCACGCCGAGCTTGGCGACCATCACCAGGTAGATCGTGAGGCCGCCCACGAGCACGGTCTGGCTCACGTTGAGCGTCACGAACTTCCACGGCTGGAACGTCACGCGCAACACGTCATTGCACCACAGCACGAGCAACGTGAACGGCAGCGTGAGCGCGCCGAGCCGCAGGTACTTGGCATACACCGCGCCGCCCATGAGGTGTTCCGCGAGCGGTCCCGCGGCGAGTGCGGCGAGCAGCGCGACGCTGCCGCCGGTGAGGCAGCGGAACAGGAACGACGACGAGGTCATGCGCAGCCGCGCCGCCGTGTCCGGCTGCTGGTAGAAGAAGCGCGCCAGCGCGCCGTCCATGCCGAACACCAGCACGAGCAGCAGGCTGGCGGAGTAGCCGGTCACGAGCTCGGCGACGCCGAACTGCTGCTTCAAGAGCACGCGCGTGAGCACGGGCACCAGCAGCAGGTTCACGGCACGGCCGCTCACCTGGCCGAGGCCATACACCAGCGACTCCCCCGACAGCTTCTTGAGCGAGTCGCGCAAGCTCATGACGCCCCGATCCGCTGGTAGAGCTCCACCAGGCGCTTGGCGATCACATGCGCCTCGTGCTCGCGCTCGACGTAGGCGCGGCTCTCCTGCCCCAGCGCGCGCCGGCGCGGCGCGTCGCGCAGCAGCGCCGCGAGTTCGTCGGCCAGCGTGTCGACCGTGATGCGCACGATGGGGGCGCCATGGGTGCGCGGTTCGAAATCCGGACGCAGGTAACACAGCGCCGGCCGCGCGAACGCCATGGCCTCGACGCTCACCATGCCGTACCAGCCCATGAACACCTGGTCCACGAACACATCGCAGTCCGCCATCTGCTCGCGCAGCTCCGGCCAGTCCAGCTTCTCGACCGTGCGGAACTCCACGCCCGGGAACTGCGGCCGCAACCGCTCGAACGCAGCCTCGATGTACTTCGTGCCCTTGATGAGCTTGTTCGTGGGCGCGTGGAGCACCAGCTTCGGCACCTCGCGGAACGGCCGCGGCTCGTAGTCCGGCAGCCACGCCGCCACGTGCACCTGCTCGGCGGTGGGCACGCTCTCGAGCAGGTCGGGCGTCGACACGATCTCGGCGTGCGCGTGCTGGCGTGCCTCGCGCAGGATGCGCGCCTGGCGCTTCGGGATGCAGAACGGCGCGCACTCGGTGCACGTGGACCAGCGGTGCGTGCGCAGCATGTGCGCGCGGTTCCGCACATCGCAACCGTGGTAGTGGAACACCAGCTTCTTGCCGAGCGCACGGTAGAGCGGCAGGTCGAAGTTGTGCGGCGGGATGAGCGTGCGCCCGAAGTGGAAGTGGAACACGTCGTGCTTCGTGAGGTGCTTGGCGACGAGCCCGGCGTAGCCGAGGTAGCGCGGCAGCGGCGGCATGTCGTCGAGTCCCGGCGCCTCGTCGGGCCGGTACTGCGCGAAGCTCGGGTTCGTGGCCAGCGACCACGCCTCCACGCCGAGATCGCGCAGCGCGCGCGCCAGGATGCTGGGCTGCCCGGCGATCTCGGACGGCGCATGCAGGACGCGCATCGTCACCGCCTCCCGGGGCGAGGACTCAACGCGGCCGCCCGAACGGGTTCGGCTTGCCGCAGTACGGGCAGTTCCACACGCTGCCCTCCCCGCCCGCGACCACACTGTGCTCGCCGCACTCGCGACAGACGTGCGTGACCTTGCGCCAGCCCACTTCGCCCACCTTGTCGAATGTCAGCACGAAGTTGGCATCCTTCGCGAGGTCGAGACCCACGGCGCCGTGCAGCGCGGCCAGCGTGTCCGTGAATGCCGCCTGCAGCGGCTTCGTGCGCGGGTCGTTCATCCAGCTGAAGCCGGCCGGCACTCGGGCGGTCGCCGTCAGTCGCATGCCACGTGCATAGAACAGGTCGATGAGCGTGTGAAAGTCGAAGCGCTGCTGATGCTCGAGGCGCTTCTTGAACTTCATGAGCGCGTACTTCGCGAAGTAGCCCGCGAAGCGGTAAAGCCGGTCGTCGAACGCCGCGGCGCGCGGCACGCTCAGGTAGAGCTGGCCGCCGGGCTTCGTGACGCGCGCCAGCTCGTCACAGCACGCCTCGAGTTCCGTGACGTGCTCGAGCACGTAGTGGCACACGGTGAGGTCGAACAGGCCCTCGCGCACCGGCAGCCGCGCCAGGTCGCCGCGAAACACCCGCATGCGCGCATGGCGCGGCGGTGGACCGGGCGGGAACTTGATGTCAAAACCGGTCACGTCGAGGTCGTCGCGCAGCGCGTACGGCCACGAGCCCGGGCCACAGCCCGCGTCGAGCACGCGCGCACCGGCCGGCAGCGCGGCGATGACCTCGCGCAGGAACACGGGCCGCTCGTGCGCGGCGCGGACGGGCTTGGCGGCGAGCGGGCTCAGATCCGCACCCCCGCCGGGTCCTTCCCGGCCAGCGCGTCGAGCAGTGCGCGCGGCACCGCGGCCGCGGCGGCCGCGTGGCCGCGCACGAGCAGCAGCGCCATGTAAGCCGTCTGTTGCACCAACAACGCCGGTAGCCACGTGAGCCGGTCCAGGCCGCGCGCGTTGCGGGACCACAGCGTGATGTTCGCGCGCAGCCGCTGGTACACCTTCCACGGGTTCATCGCCCCTCCAGAACTCGAACTGACGCGATGCCACAGCCGCGCCGTGGGCACGAACAGCAGTTCGTAGCCGGCGGCGCGCGCCCGCAGGCTCCAGTCCGCATCCTCGGCGTAGATGAAGTAGCGCTCGTCGAGCGGCCCCACCTTGCGCCACGCGGCGGCCGTGGCCAGCAGGCAGCAGCCCGTAAGGTACCCGGTCGGCTCGATGGAACGGAACTGGCCGTGATCGCGCGCGCGGATCGCCCGGTGCGCGCTGTGCGCCCAGCGCGGCTGGCAGCGGCCGCCGGCATACCAGATGCGGTCGGTGGGCGGCGCGAAGTAGATGAGCGGTGCCGCCGCGCCCGCGCGCGGGTTCTCGGCGAGTGCGGCGAGCAGTTTCACGAGCAGGTCCGGATCGGCCATGACGTCGTTGTTCAAGAGCATCACGGCGTCGGCGCCGCGCTCGAGCGCGCGAGCCAGCCCGACGTTGTTACCGCCGGCGAAGCGCCGGTTCTCGGCGAGCGCCAGCAGTTCCACCTGTGGGAACTCGTCGCGCACCATCTGCGCCGAACCGTCACCCGAGGCGTTGTCGACCACGAGCGTGTGCAGCGCCCAGCCCGCCGGCAGCCGGCAGGCCGCGAGCGAGGCCAGCGTGTCGCGCGTGAGCGCGAGCCCGTTCCACGACAGCACGATCACCGCCAGCGTGTTCACCCGCCACGCTCCGCACGCACGGCGGCCCACACCCGCCACCATGCCCAGATGCTGGCGAGCAACAGCATGATCGCCGTCGCGTACAAGGGTGCCTTGGGCAGCCCAGCGTAGCCAGCGTACAGCCACCACACGTCGATCGCGTGCAGCAGCACCTGCTGCTCGGCGGGCGTGATGCCCGTCCGCGGGTCGATCGCGCCACTCTGCCCCAGCACGGGGGCCGCACCGGCCAGATGTTCGCCGACGTTGCGCCCCAGCATCTGCCAATGGCCCGCGATCGGCGTGTAGCGCGGGTTCCAGTGACTGGCCTCCATGAAGTGCGGGTCCTCGAGCGCGAGCGCGTACGGGTAATCGCCCGCTTCGCGCATCTGCGCGCCGAAGTAGATGCCCACACCCCCGAGCGTGATCACGAGCCCGATCGCGCCCAGCGCCCAGGCCACGCGCTTGCGCGCGCGCGAGGCGCCGTCGAGCGCGAAGCCCACGGCGATGCCTGCGAGCGGCAACAGCGGCACGAGATAGCGCGGCCCCCACGAGCCATCGCCGCCCCAGTGCTGGAAGCGTCCGTACAGGTAGAGCGCGACGACCCACGTGCCCACGATCGCCCAGCCCGCCCGGCGCGCGTCGTCGCCGCGCTTCGCGGCTTCGCTGTGCTGGCGCGCACGCACCATCGCCGCGATGCCGGCGGGGGCCAGCCATACCATGGGCGCGAACCACGCCACGCCCTTGCCGCTCGACAGCAACAGCCCGTACACGCCCACCCACAGCGGCGTGGTGAACGCGCTCGCCGAGGCCTGCGCGCCGTAGCCCGTCTCGAGCAGGTTGCCGAAGCGTGCCCAGTTGTAGAGCGCGTGCCCCGCGAACGCGGCGGCGACCCCGCGGTTGTTCAGGAGCGCGATGCGGATCGCCGCCTCTTCTGTCAGCGGCTGGGCGAGGAGCTGCCCTCCCTCGGCAAGATGCTCGCGGTGTTTGCGTCGCGGCAGGTGCGCAACCGCGCGACGCTGCTGCCGAAAGCCATCGACGACGAAGTGTTCGATTTCTACGGCCGCACGCTCAACGGCCAGCCGCAGCAGCGCGACCGCTGGAAGCGCGCCACGCAGGCGCTGAACGGCGCGCTCGGCGAAGCCATCGGCCAGGTCTATGTGCAGCGCCACTTCTCGCCGAACGCCAAGCGCATGATGGTCGATCTCGTGGAGAATCTCCGCAAGGCCTTCGCGCAGCGCATCGACGGCCTCACGTGGATGAGTGCGGAGACGAAGGTCGTCGCGCGCCAGAAGCTCGCCACCT
>JBEBGT010000518.1:0-3135 GCA_040081365.1 Candidatus Eiseniibacteriota bacterium
CTGCTGCAGGTACTCGCCCTGCACCAGCAGGTAGGCGCTGGCGTTGGTCCATAGTTTGAGCTTGGCGTCGCCACCCAGCACACGCGTGCGCGCGGCGGCGGCCACGTTGTTCGTGCCCTCGGTGGCCGACAGCCCCAGCTCGAGCCCGGAGCGTTCGCCGATCGGGGCGAACGCCGCGAGACGCCCGAGCCACGCCGAGCGCGGCTCGGCGGAACGGTCGAGCGACTCGCCGCCCAGCGCACCCGGATCGTTCGGGAACTGCGAGACCTGGCGCTCGATCCGGAAGCTGTCGCCCTGCAGCACGTCGGCATTGGCTGTGATCGACCACGAGCCCGGCACCGGCACCCGCCAGCCCACGCTCAAGCCGGTCTCGTTGAACGATTCCTCGCCCGGCAGGTAGGCCGCCAGCACACCGAAGCGTTCGGCGAACGGGTACGTGTGCGGGTGCGCGGGATTCAGCTTGCCGAAGCCCGCGCGATACTTGCCCCCCTTGAGCGTGACCGCGCCCGGCAGTCCGCGCAGCAACGAGAAGTAGCCTTCTTCCACGCCGACCTCGCCCTCGGCCATGGATACCGCGAAGAAGCCGCGCGCGTACGGGTTCAACGCGGCATCGAACACGAACTCGGTCTCGCCCACGTCGAACACCGGGCGCTTGCTGGCAGTGCTCGCGGGGTCGTCGGTCCAGCGGATGAGCGGCTGGCCGATCACGGAGATATCGGGGTTGGTGACGCCGGCGTGCGCGGCGGAGGCCAACAGGAACAGTGCGGCAACGGCAAGCAGGTGCTTGCGCATGGATCGCTTCTCCTGGAGATCGTGACGTGGCTCGCAGGCCGGGGCGGAACGATCGGGGCTGCGCGCGTGAGCGTGCGCCCATCGGGTTCCACGACCTCGAACGGGCTTCCGGTGCACGACTCGTGCGCGCACGGGAAGTCCGCTCGGACCTGGCCTACCGGACGGTGTGGCCTCGCGTCGGCGATGGCCGGCGCGAGTCCGGGCGCGCGTGCGCCCGGCCGACCGTCAGCCGCGCGGAGGAGCGCGCGGGGAGGCGTGCGCGGCCGCGAGCTTGGACGGCGGCGGCGCCATGGCCAGAGCGGTGAACTCCCGCTCGTGTTCGAGCGGCGCCTCGGCCACCGGCACCGGATCGACGGACGAGGCCGCGTGCAGTCCGGCGCACGTGCAGTTGTCGTCGCGCCCGCCGGTATCGCTGGCACAGCCGTGGTCGGACAGGTGATGGCGCGCATCGGCCACCTCGCCCGCGAGCAAAGCGGACAAGAGCAGTAACGCGGCCAGGGCACGCCCCGACACGAACCAACGGCGCAGGAAGCTCATGAGGGCCCAAGGGTGGCGGTGCCGGGACGAGCGGTCAAGGGCCGACTCGCCTGCAGCGGACCAGCGCCGACAGAACCGACCCCGGGTGCGTCGTGGGGGGGGCGACGCGCCGCTCGCGAGGGCCACGAGGCGGCCGCGCGCCGGGGCCCGTTCGAGCCGACAGGCTCGCCGTGCACGCGGGGTTACGGAGGCATCCCTGGCCGTCGAGCCGCTTCGCATGCACCCGGCACGCGTCCGGATCGCGTCAGACGATAGCCGCGACGGGCTATCGCCGGAACCGTGCGGGGTATTAGATTCGCAGCGTTCGCGCAGCCAGCCCCCGTCGCCGCACGGGCTGCGCCCAGGAGCCCGGTCTGAGCTCGAAGATCACGCCTGAAAGGCTGGAATATGCCCCGTCGTTCGATCCTGTCGTTCTGCATGCTGGCCCTGATGTGCCTGGGCCTCGCCGTACCGAGCCGGGCGCACGGCGCCGAAGTCCAGATGCCCTTCGACGCGAACGGTCGCGTGAATCGCATCGATGAACCTCTCGCCCGCCGGCTGGGCTTGTTCTTCAACGAGTACGAGGGCTTCCGCGAGGCCCGGTTGTTCATGGCCGACGACTCAAGCTACGTGCTCGAGATCACTCACGTGCGTGGTGGCCAGTCGCTGCGTGAACGCCAAGTGATGACACGCGAGCAGGCTGACGCGTTCCGCGCCGACTTCGCCAAGCGCATGGGCGAGACCACGCCGCTCGTGGACCCGCGCAACCAAGAAGGCCGGCCCTGGCTCATGACCAGTTCCGCCTTGCTCGGACTGGGGTTCTACGGCTGGGCGTTGCCCTACGTGCTCGACGTGCAGGACGGCTCGCAGGTGTTCGGCAGCTACATGCTCACCGCCGGCGCCAGCTTCTTCGTGCCGCTCATGCTGACGTCCAACTCACCCGTGACCACGAGCGCGGCCGGGCTCTACTGGTACGGCGGCTCGCGCGGCATCGCGCATGGCGTGCTGCTGGCCGACGCGCTCGACGACACGCCAACCGACAACCGTTCGCAGGTGGCGCTGGCCATGGGCCTGAGCCTTGCCGAGAGCATCGTGGGCTACGAGTACGCCACGCACGGCGGCGTGGACGGCGGCGCGGCGCAAGCCATCGCGATCGGTGGCGATTTCGGGTTCTTGTGGGGCTACACCGTCAGCGATCTGGCGAGCACGCGCGATGAGCGCAGCACGAGCGGTCAATCGGCCGCCATGCTGGCGGGCTCGGTCGCCGGGATGATCAGCGGCCGCGCGCTGGCCACGCGGCGCGCGTATTCGTTCGGGGACGGCACGTTGATCCGCACGTCGGGTGGACTGGGCATGTTGGTGGGCACGGCGATCGCCGACGCCGCCAACAGCGGGAACGGCGCCGGGGACTCCGATGCCTACTCGGCCGGGTTGCTGCTGGGCTCGTTCGCGGGGCTCGCGGCGGGTGATCGACTGGTGGAGGGCCGCGACTTCAGCGGCGGCGACGGCGTGCTCATGCAGTTGGGCACCAGTCTCGGCGCGCTCATGGGGCTCGGCGTGGTCGCGGTCGCGGATCCGCACGGCAGCGACAACTCGGCCACGTACTGGCTGGGTAGCGCGGCGGGCGGCGTGCTGGGCTATGCGATCACGTACAGCGGACTGTCGCGACGCGCCGTAACGCGCGCCACCGACAGCAGCAGCGGCGCGTGGCGCGTCGAGCTGGCGCCCGAGGGCATCATGGCGGCGCTGGGCCGCGGCGCCACGCGTGAGGATCACGGCGACCGGCCGGTGCCGGTGATGGCGCGGGTGAGCTGCCGCTTCTAGACC
>JBEBGT010000519.1:0-3135 GCA_040081365.1 Candidatus Eiseniibacteriota bacterium
CCTCCTCGCGTGGTGGTGGGCAGCTGGGGCGCGTTCCACAAGGAACTCGCGCCGCTGGCGGGCGTGAAGCTCTTTCAGCAGGCGAAGGCGCTGGGGCTTTCGGCCCTGGTCGGCTGTGGTGGTGGCGGTGGCTCACCCACCGCGCCCGCGTCGTCCTCGAACAGCGACCTCGATGCGGTGACCGCGGCGCTCGCGAGCGCCACACACCTGTTCGACGACGGGCTCTACGACATCACGTCCTCGACCGGCGCTTCGGCGCGCGCGGCGGGCACGTTCGCGGCCATGGAGCCGGCGGCGTTCCACCGTTCGGTGAGCCGCAGCTCGCAGGGCTTCGCGATCGCGCTCTCCGACAGCGACGAGGCGGGCCGGCCTCACACGGCCGACGTCACGATCAATCGCAGCACGCTGGGCATGTTCATGGTGGTGCGCCGGCCCGCGGGCGGTGGCGCGGTGGACACCGGCGACGTGGTGCACAAGGTGATGGACGACCGCTGGACGCGGCACGTGCGGCTCGTGCGCCGCACGGTGCTCACACCCGACGGCGCGCGTGAGCAGTGGCAGCTCGACCAGATGAGCGCGCTCAAGATCGTGTCGCAGCCGTGCTCGCGCGCGATCGTGTCGCTGCACCTCACGGGCAGCGGACTCGACGCCACGATCACCGACCCCGCCGCGCTCCGCACGTTCGCCCAGTTGCCGCAGGCGGCACTCGGCGACTCGGTCACGATCACGACCGACGCCGGAGCGAATACCGGAGCAAACGCGGGCAACGACGTGTTCGTGTACTGGGGCGATCGGCGCGTCCGCATGACCCCCAACGGCGACGGCACGCATACCGTGCGCGTGCACAGCGGCAGCCTGGCGGGCGTGCGCTCACTGGGCGTGAATGTGTTCTCGCGCGGCACGCTGCACGACGACGCGCTGATCTACGACTCCGTGGCGTGGATCGTGCCGCTGACCGTGGGCACGCCGGTGCCCAGCGTGTGGCCCTGACCGCCGGCACTCACGGCCGCTCGAGATCATAAGAAGGGCGGTGGCGCCTGGCGCCACCGCCCTTCGTGTGTGTTGCCCGGCTTGTGGCGAACGGCTAGCCGACCTTCCAACCGGTCTTGAGCGCACCGGCAGCCGCGATGAGCCCGTCACAGGCCGCCGCGCACTCCTTGCACTCCATGTGCATGCCATGCGCCCAGTGCTCCTTGTGCTCCTCGCACGCTTCCTTGCAGGACTTGCAGGCCGCCACG
The DNA here is from genome assembly GCA_040081365.1 of Candidatus Eiseniibacteriota bacterium. Taxonomy (GTDB): domain Bacteria; phylum Eisenbacteria; class RBG-16-71-46; order RBG-16-71-46; family RBG-16-71-46; genus JAIOPA01. The sequence continues at coordinate 1,239 of JBEBGT010000519.1, forward strand.
CAGGCATCGAGCATGGCCCCCAGGTGCACCGACTTGAGTGCGGCGAGCTTGCCGACCGCGGCGCACACGGCCTGCATCTGCTGCACGGTCGTGCTGCAGCGCACGAAGCTGGTGTCCCCCGAGTTGAGCCGCTCACTGCAGTGCTGTTCACACGCGGCGGCCTTGTCCTCGCACTGCACCGCCGCAGCCCGCACCTTGGCGATCAACCCCAGGGTGGTCGCGTTCGTGACCATCAGCCCCGCCGTGCCCTTGCCGGCCGCAGCGCCCTCGGCATGTACCGCACCCGCCATCGCAGCAGCGCCCAGCACGACCGCACCACCCAGGAATGCACGACGATCCATGTACGACCTCCATGTAGGTACGAGATCCCGTCGTCCCGGCTCGCGAGCCCCCAACTCGGCTCCGCCCGGACTCGTGCGAACAGGTTATCGTTTCTCATCCGGAATCGCACGGGCGTCCATGGGAGTGCCGGCACTCCCATGGGCGCCCGCTTGACACCCCGGTTCAGCCGGTGTTGTGTCCGGGGTCACCCCTGCGCATCCCTCCGCGGCCTGCTGCGCCGCCGCAAACTGTTCTCCGGAGGCCACATGCGCCCAACACTCGTCGTACTGTCGTTTTCCCTGCTCCTGGCCTCCTGCGCGCAGGAGCACCGGGCGCCGTCCGCCTGGAAGGTCGTGCAGGATGTGACCCCTGCGGCGCTCGCCGCGGTCAACGCCGCCGACGCCTCGGTGTCTTCCGATGGGCACGGCCATGCCGCCGCCACGTGGGTCACGCGTGATTCGCTCGGCGCCGACGCCTGGGTCGCCGTCTCGTCCGACTCGGGCCACACCTGGGGCGAGCCGTTCCAGTTGAACGAGAAACCGCATGCCGTGTCGAGCTACAACGAGAGCCGGCCGCTGTCGGCGTGGGGCCCGAATGGCGTGCTGGCCGTGACGTTCATGAATGAAGTGGGTGTCGCGATGCGCGTGAGCACGGACGCCGGCCGGACCTGGGGGCCGCTCGGAGTCGCCAACGACGACAACGCGAATCCGCTCATCTACCACGGTTTCACCGCGCTCGACGTGCTCCCCGACGGCCGGCCGATCCTCGCGTGGCTCGACGGCCGCGCGTTCGTGACGCCGGACGGAGGTGAGCCCGCGCGCGTCGACATCTACATGACCACGTCGAACGACGGCGGCCGCACGTGGCAGCCCAACACGCGAGTGGCGCGTGACGTATGCGGTTGCTGCCGGCTGGGCATGACGACCGCCAAGCGCGCGGATGGAAGCGCCGACGTGGCCGTGGTGTACCGCACGGCCAGCAACGAGATCCGTAACGCGCGGATCGCGCTGTCGCACGACAACGGTACGACGTTCGCGACCGACACACTGGTGGCCAACGACCAGTGGCACATCGAGGGCTGTCCCATGGTGGGGCCGCAGATCGTGCACGGCGCCAAGAGCGGGTTCGTGGCGTGGTATCGCGGTGAGTCGCCGGACGACTCCACCGCCCACGGCCGTCCCAAGCCCGGCGTGTACCTGACGACTTGGGACGCCAAGGACGGGGGCAGCGGCGGGCGCATCTCACCGGCCGACAGCCTGAACGAGGCGGCCTATCCGATGCTCGCCGCCACGGCGGAGGGCGCGCTGCTCGGCGCCGTGGGCAGTGCCGTGGGTGGTGGCGAAGGCGCACCCAAGCGCATGGTCATGGCGGTGCGCCACGCCGGTGCGGACCACATGCTCTCGCCGTGGCTGTACCTGGGCGAGCGTGTGCAGAGTGGCGCGCTGGCGAGCGTGGGCCCGCGGCTCGCACTCGCCGCCTACACGCAGGGCGTCGAGGGCAGCGACTCCGAGAGCCGCGTGCGGTTTGTGCGCATCAGCGACCGCTGAGCATGATGCGAGCCGGGCCGTGGGGGGGG
>JBEBGT010000520.1:0-3134 GCA_040081365.1 Candidatus Eiseniibacteriota bacterium
ATCGCCTGGCGAACCTGGCCGCTCTCGAGCGCCAGACGGTGGGACTCCTGGAACAGCCCGATCGCGCGCCCGAACTCGCCCGCCGGACCTGCGGCGATTGCCCGCGCGCTGCTGGCCCAGGCCAGCACGGCGGCATCTTGCTGCCCCAGCCCGACGTGCTCCCGGGACAATCGCAGCTCGGTGGCGGACGGGTCCTCAAAAGCGGCGTACAGGAGTTGGCGCGCGGTGCACATGCGTTCGCGCAGCGGATCACCCGCGACGCGGTAGTCTCCCGCGCTCAGGCTCAGGAAGTCATCCCGCTTTTGCGTGTCGCCGCGGTCCCCGTGGATGAACGCCAGCAGCCACTTCGCGTCACCGGAGCCGACGTGGTCCTGCATCTCGCGGAAGACGGCGAGCGCGGAATCGGCCAGGCGTTCCGCCTGCGCGAGGTCCGCCTCGAGCCAGAAGAGCTCGGCACGAACGAGCTGCAACCGGGCCAAGGCCTGTTCGCGTTCGATGCGCGAGAGTGGCTGGGTGACTCGCAACATGGCCTCGCATTCGTCCGCCAGTTGCTCCGCACGCCGGCCGTCTCGTTGGCGCAGCTGCCACGAGATCTCGATCAGGGTCTTCCACTGGCCGAGCCCGGACTGCGCCGGAAGCCCGGCCTCGAGTTCCGCGACTTCGTCATCGAGCGCGAACAGCTTCATCGCCGCCTCAGAGTCCGAGCGGTTGGCCGGTCCGGATCCTCCGGAACAGCCCCCGCGCGACGGAGAGCCTTCGGTCCGCGCGCGACGACGTGCGTCACGCGCGCTGGAGCGGCCGCCAGATCGGCGAACCGCCTGACGCGACCGAGCTCCGACGTCAGCCCGATCGCCGGCAGGGCCCCGGCCGCACCGACCGGACCTTCACCCGTCCGCGAGACTAGTCCCGCATTCGCCGCGACCCAAGGGCGTTTTCGGAAGACCCGACGCGCCGCCGGAGCCGTCCGGGTCACGCTCGGCCCCTGGCTCCAGAGGCCAGAAACCGCTGTCGGGAGCAAGCAGGCGGTTCGACACGCGCTCGCTCCGACCGAGCGCACCGCTCCGTAATTCCACCGATTGCGGCCGCCCGCCCCGCAACGCTAACGTGCGCACCATGCACATCCCACCGTTCAGCCTGTTCAGCGCCATCTCCGAACTGTTCGTCACTGCCGGCGTCCTGTTCGTGGTGCACCGCAACTGGAACCGCCGGCCGTTCCCGTTCGTGTTGTTCATCGTGGTGTCACTGTTCGAGGCTCTGGTGAACGTCATGTACATGGCCAACCGCAGCGCCGCCGCGTCGGGTCCCGGCGCCACCGAGGTACTGTCGACGGCCATGAAGATCGGCTACGCGGCGCACGGGCTGCTGTCGCTGGTAGCCTATCTGGTGTTCGTCGTGCTGGGCACTTTGGCGTACCAGGGAGCCAAGGCTGGGCGCTGGTTCTTCCGCGACCGCGCGGCACTCATGTGGGTCTTCCTCGTGCTGTGGGCCATCAGCATCGGTTCCGGCGAGCTCATCTTCGCACTGCGCTACCTGGTACCGCAGGGCTGACGCGACTCGTGCCGCGCGGATCGTTGGTGCGTACCGTGCGCATGCCCCGCGCGCGCCGCGCGTGGAGCGCCGCGTGAGCGCGCCTGTCACGCCCACGGCGCGCGATCGTCGCATGCGCGCGCCGCTCCTGGTGCTCCTGTGGTGGCTGTTGGGGTTCGAGGCCGCGGGTGGGCTGCTCATGTTCTTCATGCGGCTGGCCGCGGGCACCACGCCCGGCGAACTGCTGCACATCGCCGTCGGCGCATTGCTCACACTCGTGTATGCGGTGTACCAGATCCAGCACTGGCTGCGCGTGACCCCGTTCCGCACCCGCATGGACTACGCACTCGGGCTGATCGCCGCCGTCAGCATGGTCGTCACGCTCGGCACCGGCATCGCGCTCGCGCTGCCGTGGTGGACGCTGCGCATGACCCAGCACAGCACCGCGCCGGTGCCCTACTCCACCGTGGTGAGCGCGGCGCACAACATCATGAGCATGCTCGTGCTCACGTTTGTCGGCGCGCATCTGGCGGCCGTGCTGCTGCGCGACCAGGCGGCGAAGCGGCGGTAGGCGGCACCTCACGCGCAACGGCCCGCGCCCCTCGTACCCGAGCGCGGGCCGTTCGTGTGTCGGAGGCGAAGCGCGCTACTGCTTCGGCAGCTTCGCGAGCAGCACTTCCACCGCCTTCTCCAACTGCTCGTCGCGACCCGCGGCCCACTTGGCGGGGTCCGGCTCCACGAGGTACGTGGGGTTCAGCTGCTTGTTCTCCATGATGTCGCCGTCGACGTCGCGGATGCCGACCATGGGGATGCCGAACACCAGGTCCTTGTCCTGCAGCCGCTCCCACCACACCGAGCTGCACGTGCCGGGCACCGGCATGCCCACCGTCTCGCCGATGCCGAGCTGGGTGTACGCCATCGGGAAGCAGTGCGCGTCGGAGTAGTTGCCCTGGCTCATCACCACCAGCGACGGCTTGGTCCAGCGGCGCGACGGCTCGTGACCCAGCACCTGACCGCGCGGCTCGTTGGTCTCGAACACCTTGCCGCTCAGGAACGTGGTGAGCGCTTCGTCCAGATTGCCACCGCCATTGAAGCGCGTGTCCAGGATGATGGCGTCGCGCTCCACGTTGCGGCCGAACACCTCGTCGAACACCTCGCGGTAGGCGCCGTCGTTCATGCCGCGCACGTGGGCATAGCCCAGCCGGCCGTTCGAGAGCTTGTTCACGAGCTCACGCCGCGAATGCCACCAGCGCACGTAGAGCAGGCGCTGCTGCGCGAACGAGGCGAGCGGCCGAACGGTCTCCTCCCAGCGCGCATTGCCCTTGGGGTCGAGCAGGCCCAAGCGCACCGGCTTGCCCGCCTTGCGATTGAGCAGCGGATACCAGTCCGCGCCCGCCGCGATCGCGACACCGTCGATCGACGTGATGACCACGCCAGCGCGCACCTTGCTGCCGGCGCTCTGCAGCGGCCCGCCGTCGAGCACCTCGGCGATGGCCACACCGGGGCCGTTGTACGAGGCGTCGGGGAAGAACCCGAGCGCGCCCGTGTCGTCGCCATCCGTGCGCACCGGCCGGTAGCGGCAGCCGGTGTGCGACGCGTGCAACTCG
>JBEBGT010000062.1:0-11736 GCA_040081365.1 Candidatus Eiseniibacteriota bacterium
ACCGCGCAGCAGCCGGTTGAACTCCTCGAGTTTGCCGCGCTTGCGTTCCCAGCCCATCCACACGCCCTCGCGTTCGTTCCAGCGCCGGCTGCGATGGACCAGGAAGAAGCGATCCTCCTGACCCGGCGCGTAACGGGCGTTGAGTGCGGTGATGCCTTCGCTCGCCGCGGCGATCCACGCCTCCTCGCCGGGCGAGGAGGCGGTCGTGGCGTCGGGCAGGTCGGTGAGCAGGGCGAAGTGGATGCACGGGTCCAGGTTGCCGAGCGCCTGGACTTCCAGATGCTCGACCAGCGCGCGCGCACCCGCCTCGGAGGTCAGGAACGTCGGAACCACGACCATCGTGCGTGCGGCCACGGGAATCCCCGCGCGCAGGTCGAGCCGGGGCAGGAGCCGCGGCGGCACGAAGTGATGGACGGTGCGCTGTAGCAGCGCGGCCGCCAGCTCACTGGCCGGCAGGAGTACCAGCAGCCCCGCCGCCAGCGCGTGCGCCACCGGTGCCCCGTGGGCCGACGCCCATGCGGCGGCGGCGGTGGCGCCGAGCAGCGTGAGCGCGCTGAGCGCGCCCAGGTAGAGGGGCGTGGCATACGCGAACAGCAGGCGGTCGGCCGACTGGCGCAGGTTCGGTCGGTGCGCGACGTCGGTCTCGAGCGCGGGCCGGCCCGCACCGATCAGGTGATGCCCGACATGCGAGGCGCGTGCGTCCGCTCCCGGGGACTCCGCCGCCTGCCGGGCGCTCTCGATCGCGCGCAGGGCGACGCGCACCTGGGCTTCGCCGTTGGGATCCGAGAGTTCCTCGACCGCGTGCCGGTACCGGTCGCGGCTCGCGAAGTCCATGCGCGCGTACACTCCGGCGGGATCGCGACGCAGGATCTGCTCGACGCGGCTCGCGTGCTCGACGTGTTCGTTCCAGTCGAGTGTGGAGCACAGCCGCAGGCTGGTGAGCGAGTTGCCCATCGACAGGTGGTTCATCGCCTGGCGCTGGTGCTCGGCGCGCACGGCATCCTCGACCGTGGTGCCGGCCGCGGCCAGTGCGTCCTCGAGGCTGCGGCGCAGCTCGGCCGCACCCGAGCCGTACTCGCGCATGCGCATCAACAACTGGTCGACGAAGGCCACGTGCATGTGTTCGGGCAGCGGCGGCGGACGCGCGCCGCGTGGACGGTTCTCGAATGCCGCGAACACGACATCGGCCGCCCGGCGTCCCATGCGGCTCTCGAGCAGTTCCTCGGACAGCCGGCGCAGGTGCTCGATGAGCGCCAGTTTGAGCAGGCTCGGCCACGCCCACAGCTCGCCGATGCTGAGCGGCGCAACCGTCTGGAACGCGTTCATGAACCGCTCGAGCCGCGGGCCGTCGAGCCGCGCATCGCTGTAACGCAGCACTTCGACCGCCATGGCGTAGACGCGCACGGTGCCGGCGCGGGCACGCATCGCGAGCTTGGGCAGTTCGAGGTAGAAGCGCGTGGGCAGGTGGCGCCGGATCTCGCGCAGTTCGCCTTCCACGAGGTGGAAGTTGTCGAGCAGCCAGTCGGCCGCGGGCGTGCTGGCTTCACCGAGACGCGCATCGCCCGCGAGCGTGCGGTAGGCGCGGCGCAGCACGCGTGCGTCCTCGGCCAGCTGGCGCAACAAGCGGGGCGGCCCGCCGCCGTGATCGCGCGCCAGGGTGAACTCGGCGGCCAGCGTACGCGCGCGCTCCTCGAGCCGGTCGACGCCGAGCAGTTCCCCGTGCAGCGGACTGTCATCCAGGCCGGTCGGACGCGCGCGACGCACCGGTGGCACGCGGGCGAGGACACGCGTGAAGCGGGGACGGGTGATGGCCATGAGCCGGCCGTCCTTCCGGGGCGGGCCACGGGAGATCCATGGCCGCGATGAAACCGTGCCCACGCATCCTAGCAGGATGCGTGAGCTCCCGGGCGTTCCGGTCACGACATGTCAGGGAACGCCCCTGGTTCAGCGCGGCGCGAGGCCGATGTCCGCCAGCAGCCGTTCGTCTCCGGGGTCGTGCGTGCGCCAGTAGTCGATCCGCATGCTGCCCGTGAGCTCGCCCTGGTCCGCGCCTTCGAGCGCGCCGGACCCGGCGGCCGCCTGCCACTGCCAGCGGATGACGCGGTGCGGCCAGGCGCGCTCGAGTTCGAAGCGCCCCAGGCGGCCGTCGTCCGGACGCACTTCATACAGGTCACACTCGAAGCGGCCCGCCGGTACTTCGGTCACCCTCGGCGCGGCGAGCCGCGTGAGCGTGGCGCGCCGCCAGACGGCCGGCGCGTGGGTGAGCCGGCGAAGGAACGCACTCGCCAGGAATGGCACGGTGCGCGACTCCCCGGGGCGCAGGAACGCCCCGCGCAGGCCGCGCAACACGATGAACAGCGCGTCCTCCTGGAGACCGCCGCTGGGAAGCGGCAAGGGTTGCTGAGTGTTCTCGCCCTCGAAGTAACTCGAGACGCGGTGCAGCACCGAGCGACCGGTGGGGCCCACGTGCAGTTCCTCGTTCACCTGACCGCACCACTCGGTACTGGTGAACGCCACCTTGAGAGGAGCGAAGTCCGCAGCGTCGGCGAACACCGACAGCATGGTGTGGTAGTCGTAGATCCCCGTCTGGAAGTCCCGCATGAGGTTGAGCTTCAGCACTTCCACGGCATCGGCCGGCGTGCGGTCGGGATCGTCGAGCTTCACGTGACGCGCGCGGCTGAAGGGTTCGGTCACATAGATCGCCACCGCCCGGCCGCTGCGCGCATGCCCGTAGCGCTGCACCGTGTAGCGATAGCCGTCGAGCTCGGCCTTGCCGTCATGCCACCCGTCGCCGAAGCGGTCCGGCTCGGGGGCCGCGGCGCCAGCGCTGGCGAGCAGGAGCAGGACCATCGACAGCCGGATGAGTCGGGAGTGCATGTGGACCTCGATCAACGGGGGGGTGGCGGCGACGCGGTCTCGCGGGCGCGCACCGGTGAAGCCATGAGCGTGTCGAGCCGGATGAGCTGGCCCGCGCGCGTCACTTCGCCGAACTGCAGCACGCCGGTGGGACAGCCCTGCACGCACGCCGAGCAGCGCACACACTGGGGATCCTGCATGGGTAGCCCGCGGTTCGCGAACGCCATGACATCGATGCCCTGATGGCACACCGACGTGCACACGTTGCACGAGATGCACTTCGGCTTCTCGGATACGATCGCGAACCGGCTGAAGCGAGCATACACGTGCATGAGCGCGGCGAGCGGACAGGCGAAGCGGCACCAGACGCGGCCCGAGTACTTGAAGTAGAAGCCCACGCCGATCACGCCGCCGAACAGCACGTCGACCACCCACTTGTAGCTGAGCGGGTTCACCAGCCGGCCGCCGGCGTCCTTGCCTTCCATGAGCAGGTCGAACGTGGTGCCGAGGCCCGAACCGGGAATGAGCCACGCTCCCACGCGCAGTGCGAGCAGCGCGAACGCGGCGGCCAGGAACACCTGCCCCACGAAGTTCACCCGGTTCCAGCCCGGGCCGTGCGGCATCTTGCCGCGCTGCGTGTCGCCCAACGTCTCGGCCAGCGCGCCGCACGAGCAGATCCAGCCGCAGTAGGCACCCTTGCCCCAGCGCAGCACGGCGAGCGGGATGAGCACGAATGTCTGCACCGCGCCGATCGCGAGCCACGCCCAGCGCGGCTCGTGCGTGAACACGTTATAGACGTTGAGCGGCCACGCCAGGATGAAGCCATAGGCTCGCCAGTAGGCGCGCGGGTGGCCCCAGTCCGGCCAGTGCCGGGCCGCGAAGTCGGCCGCGCCGATGTACGGTTCGAACAGCGCGTCGGCCACGGCCTTGCCTGCGCCGTGGTCGAAGGCCCCGCGATACCCCAGCCACGGCAGGAGGATCTCGGGCAGCAAGAAGAGCGGGATCGCCTGCACCAGGAACAGCGTGAGCGTCTGGCGCGTCACATACGGCGTGCGCCGGCGTTGCACGCGCTGCCAGCCGAACCACGCGATCACACTGGTGTACACGAGCGTGTACCAGAACGACCGGCTCTTCATGGACACGGCCAGCGTCCCGAGCAGCGTGGCACGGTCGGCCGCCTGCGCGGACCACCATGTGCCAAGCCCGGCCAGTCGCTGGGGCATGTCCGCCGGCCACGCCGCGCGCGACCACAGTGCTTCGAGGAAGCCGTTCGACTTCCAGTCGTAGAGTGCGGCGAGCAGCACGAGCGCGGCCGCGAGGACGAGCCTGCCGAGCGGGTGCGACTCGCCACGCAGGCGCACGCCGGATCTGCGCAGGAACGCCACCGGGGCTTCGCGACCGATGAGCGTGAACACGGCGTCGTTGGCGACGCGCTCGCCGACCGGTGCGCCGCCCGCGGGCACGAGCTCGACGTGCTCCGGGTGGATGGCGTGGATACGTGTGTGGAGTCGCAACGTCAGCCGATGCGTGCGCGCCAGTTCCTCGACCGCCACCATGTTCTCGCTGCGTGCGCGCGCGAACTCAGCCCCGCGGTGCACGAGCGTCACACGCGCGCCGGCGTGCGCCAATGCCTGCGCGGCCTCGAGTGCGGAGTCGCCGCCGCCGGCCACCAGCACATCGCGGTCGCGGAACACGCCGGCGTCGTGCAGGCGGTTGGCGACCTTGGCCAGCGACTCGCCCGGCACGCCGAGCCGGCGGTGGTCGCCGCTGCGGCCGATCGCGATCAGCACGTGCGTGGCCGCGCGCGTAGCACCGTCCTCGAAGCGGACGAGCAGCTGGCTGCCGCGGCGCTCGATGCGCTCCGCGCGCCCCGTGCGCACCGAGACACTCGCGGTCTGCACACGCAGCTCGTCGAGCAGCGCCTCCTTCACCGGGGCGTGCACCTGGAGCTCGCCCGCCGGTGTCATGGCCGCGGGGTAGGTGAAGATCGGCTTGCGCTGCGGGAAGTTGACCAGCGTGGCGAACGGTTCGCTGGCCTCGTAGACCTCGCAGGCGAGTCCCCGCTGCCGGGCCTCGACGGCTGCCGCCATGCCCGCCACCCCCGCGCCCAGGATGATCAACGGGGCCTCCCCGCGCGGCTCGCCGGCGATGGCGCGCACGGCGCGCACGCCGGAATCGAGCGCGAACTTGAGCAGCGGCACGCCCGTCAGGTCGCCGCACACGAACACGCCCGGCACGCTCGTGCGCCCGTCGGCGTCGCACTCGGGCAGCGGCTCCACGCGGCCGGCGGGCCAGCCCGTGTGCAGCCAGCGCGCGTAGCGACCGAGGAGTGCCTTCACCCGCCGCTACCGGAAGCGGACGACCCGGGTGGTGGTGCTGCCGAGTGCGGTGTCGAGTCGCACGAAGTAGAGCCCGGCGCCGACCGCCGCGCCGGCTTCATCGCGGCCGTCCCATGCCAGCGACGTCGTGCCGCGCGCGAGCGGGCCCGCATACAGGCGGCGCACGGTGCGGCCCTGCAGGTCGAGCACGCGCGCCTCGGCGTGCAGCACGCCATCGCGCCGGGCGCTGCCGGGCAGCGTGAGCGTGATGCGAGCCCGGGCGTTCGAGGGATTCGGCGACACGGCCACGGCCAGCGGGGACTGCGGCACGACGATCTCGTACGGCCCGAACGACACGGCAGCGCCCGCGGGCGTGCGCAGGTCGAAGCGGTAGTAGTAGGTCGCACCCGGCGTGACCGCGTCGTCGGTGAGGAAGCAGTCGCCGGTGCAGAGCGTGGCCTGGCTCGACAGCGCGGCGAACGGGCCTGCGGCGACCGGCGCGCGATACACCTCATAGGTGGCGCCCGTGTACGAACCTTCGAGCGTGACGCGCAGCAGGTCGGCCTCGTACGCGACGCGCACACCCGGGTCGGCGCTGGCCGGCAAGGCGGCGCCCAGCGTGAGCAGGATCAAGAGCGGGAGTACTCGGCGCATCGAGGGCCTCGCATGGAGTCGGTGGATCGAGTGAGTCTCCCGCACGGTTGGGCGTGCGCCGGAGACGACCGTCGTGGTTACGGCCGGGGCGGTCCGTGTGTGACCATCATACGACACGCCCTGCCACGGGCGGCAGCCACCTGCCCGGCACGCGCACTCGCGTGCGCGACGGGCCGCCACTTCCGCGGTCAGCCGCGGTTGCGCGTGAACGCGTGCGTGGCGGTGGCCACGCCGGCCGTGAGCAGCGTGTCCCTCGCCATGTCGATCGCCGACCAGCCCTGGATCATGGCCAGTGCGCTGGGATCGAACGTGGCGTACGCCACCAAGCCGAACCGTGCGCCGCGCGCGGCCACTCGGACGCGCGCCGCGCCCTACGCGCGCAGCCGCACGCCGGGAGTGAGGCTCAGGCCTCGCAGTAGCGGTCCGCCACCTCGAGCGCCTTGTCGATCGCGGCCAGGCCCTCACGCACTTCGTCCGGGCTCGTGGTGCACGGCGGCGTGACCTGGAGCCGGTTGAAGTGCGCGAACGGCCACACCCCTCCGGCCTTGCAGGCGGTCATGAGCTCGACCATGGGCTTGGCCGCGGGGCCACTGGCGTTGAACGGCACCAGCGGTTCGCGCGTCTTGCGGTTCTTCACGAGCTCGATGCACCAGAACACGCCCAGTCCGCGCACCTCGCCGACCGACGGATGCTTGGCCATGATGCGCTGCAGTTCGGGACCGATGACGTCGCTGCCCAGCATGCGCGCGTGCTCGACGATCTTCTCTTCCTTGAAGATGCCGATGCTGGCGACGATCGACGCCGTGGCGAGCGGATGGCCGCTGTAGGTGAGGCCGCCCGGGAACACGCGGTCCTTGAACGTGTCCGCGATCTTGCGCGAGATCACCACGCCGCCGACCGGCAGGTAGCCCGAGTTCGAGCCCTTGGCGAACGTGATCAGGTCCGGTGTGACGTTCCACTTGTTGACGGCGAACCATTCGCCGCAACGGCCGAAGCCAGCCATGACCTCGTCGCAGATCATGACGATACCGTGTTGGTCGCACAGCTTGCGCACGCCGGCCAGATAGCCGTCCGGCGGCACCAGGATGCCGTTCGTGCCGACCACGGACTCGAGGATGATCGCGGCCACGGTGTGCGGACCCTCGACCATGAGCACGTTGGCGAGATGCTCGAGCGCGCGCTCGCATTCCTCGGCTGGTGTGCTGGCGTGGAACGGGCTGCGATACAGGTACGGGCCCCAGAACTTCACGGCGCCCGGCGTCGCCGGCTCGTTGGCCCAGCGCCGCGGGTCGCCCGTGAGCCCGATGCTCGTGCCCGTGGCCCCGTGGTAACTGCGGTACGTGCTCAGCACCTTCAACCGGCCGGTGTGCCCGCGCGCCATGCGCACGGCGTTCTCGACCGCCTCGGTGCCACCGTTCGTGAAGAACACCATGTCGAGATCGCCCGGGGCCAACTCCGCGATCAAGCGCGCGGCCTCGCTGCGCATGTCATTGGCGAACGAGGGTGCGATCGTGCACAGCCGTCCGGCCTGGGCCTGGATCGCGGCCACGAGCTTCGGGTGCTGATGCCCGATGTTCACGTTGACGAGCTGGCTCGCGAAGTCGAGCCACGTGATGCCTTTGTCGTCCCACATGCGTGAGCCCTTGGCTCCGGCGATGACGACGGGCGACAGGGCACTCTGCGCGGACCACGAGTGGAAGACGTGCGCGCGGTCGTTGGCGAACGCGGCGGCCAGATAGGGCGAGGTGTTCAGGTCGAGTTCGGTCATGGCCCGATGTTAGGGCAGGCGCGGCGCGGTTGGAAGGGCGGGGGCAGGGGGCCGTTGGGTGCACCCCGTTCGGGCGCCCGGGCCTCGCGGTGCCGGGGTGGATTCGGGGGTACACGCGGGCACGGCTCGCGCCGATAACTCTCGGGTCGCTCTGTGCCCGTCCTGCCGCCTTGGTCCCGTGGAGGAGCCCGCGTGTCGTCGTCCCGTCGTCCGGTCCCGCTCGCCTGGCTGTGGGCGCTCGTACCCGTGCTGGCGCTGGCCGCGTGGTTCGTGGTCGCCCGGCGCGAGGCCGCGTCCTCGGACGACCTGATCGTGGAGAGCCCGGCCATCGTGCTCGACCCGCTCCCGGTGGAGCCCGAGGCAGCACCCGCGGCCAACGTGCAGCCGGAGGCACCGGCACCTCTGGCCCCAGCGCTGCGCTCGCGGCGGACCCGGGCACGCCCGGCGCGGAACCCGCGGAGCCACCGGTCGCGCGCGCCGAGGATCCGCCGCTCGACGGTTCGCTCTACTCGGAGTGGACCACGTTCGACGACGCCGTGCGCCAGTCGCGTGCCAACGGCAAGCCGGTGCTGATCGCATTCCACGCCGACTGGAACGAAGGCAGCGAGGAGCTCCGCCGCCAGGTGTTGGACGACGTCGCGGCAGGGCTCACGGTGCGCGCCACGGTGATCCCGGTGCTGCTGGTGGATCGCACGCAGGAGGACGGCGCGAACGGTGCCGAATGGCTGCGGCTGCAGAAGCGCTTCGGCGTGAGCCGGCTGCCGGCGCTGGTGGTGTACTCGCCCGGTAGCACTCGTGTGCAGCGTCAGCAGGGCTGGCATGGTGCCGCGGTCACGTTGCAGTGGATCGGGGATGCGGCCGCCGCGGTGAAATAGCCGCTGCGCGCGGCCAGCCCCGGCGCACGAGCGTGGACCCGGCGCGGGGCGCGCGTATATCCTCGCGCGCTGATCCCGAGCAGCGCGAGCCGCGCGAACCGCGGTGCCCTCGTCGAGGCGAATCCCATGCGAGCTCCCGTCCGCCGCCCATGGCCGCGTGCCATCGTCCCCGTGGTCCTCGGCCTGTGCGCCTGTCTACCGCTGCCCGCACGCGCCGCGCCGCCGCCGGTGCCGAACGCCACCACGGCATGGAGCGAACGCACGAAGGGCGCGGTGCGCCACGACGGCCTGCTCGCCACATGGACGGACGCGCGCACGGGCCGGTTGCTGCTGGAACTGCCCGCGCCGGTGGGCGAACGCCAGGAGTGCGGCCGCTTCCTCTACCTGGAAGGCATCGAGACCGGACTGGGCTCCAACCCGGTGGGGCTCGACCGCGGCCAGCTCGGCGAGACGCGGCTCGTGGTGTTCCGCCGCATCGGCGCGCGCGTGCTGATCGAACAGCCGAACCTGCGCTATCGCGCGCTCACCGCCGACAGCAACGAGGCGCGTGCGGTGCGGCAGTCGTTCGCGTCGTCGGTGCTGTGGGCGGGCGAGGTCGCGGCCGAGGCCGCTGACGGCCGATTGCTGGTGGACCTCACGCCGTTCCTGGTGCGCGACGCGCACGGGGTGGCGCGCACGCTCAAGGCCACCGGCCAGGGCGCGTTCACGCTCGACAAGGAGCGCAGCGTGCTCGATGTGCCCGCGTGCCGCACCTTTCCCGACAACCTCGAGTTCGAGGCGGTGCTCACGTTCGCGAGCGACGAGCCCGGGCCCGAGGTGCGCGCGACCGCGCCCACGCCCGGCGCCGTGACGCTCACACAGCATCACTCGCTCGTACGGCTGCCCGATGATGGCTACCGGCCGCGTGCCTGGGACCCGCGCTCGGGTTCGTTCGATGTGCTGTTCGCGGACTACGCCACGCCGATCGCCGCCGACCTCGACACGCGCTGGCTCGTGCGCCACCGGCTCGAGAAGCTCGATCCCAGCGCGGCGCGCTCGCGCGTCAAGGAACCGATCGTGTACTACGTCGATCCGGGGGCGCCCGAGCCCATCCGGAGTGCGCTCCTCGAAGGCGCGTCATGGTGGGCGCAGGCGTTCGAGGCCGCCGGCTTCATCGATGCGTTCCAGGTGAAGTTGCTGCCCGCCGGCGCAGACCCCCTCGACGTGCGCTACAACGTGATCCAGTGGGTGCACCGCGCGACCCGCGGTTGGTCGTACGGCGGTGGCATCACCGACCCGCGCACGGGCGAGATGCTGAAGGGTCATGTGACGCTGGGTTCGTTGCGCATCCGTCAGGACCGCATGATCTTCGAGGGGCTGGCGGGTACCGAGGCCACCGGCAGTGGCCGCGCCGACGATCCGGTGCAGTTGTCACTCGCGCGTCTTCGGCAACTGGCGGCACACGAGGTCGGGCATACGCTCGGCTTCAATCACAACTTCGCCGCCAGTACCTATGCCGGGCGCGCATCGGTCATGGACTACCCGGCCCCGGACGTGGGCATCGCCAGCGGCGGTGCGTTCGACTTCTCGCACGCCTATACCACCGGCATGGGCGTGTGGGACATCCAGACCGTGCGCTACGCCTACGGCCAGTTCGCCTCGGCGGCCGAGGAGCGAGCGGGCTTGGAGGCGATCCTGCGCGAGAACCGCGAGCGCGGCTATCGCTACCTCTCGGACGCGGACACGCGCCCCATGGGTGCGGCGCACCCGTTTGCCGCCATGTGGGACAACGGCGCGGACCCCGTGGCCGGGCTCGCGCACGAGCTTGAGGTGCGGCGCTTGGCACTCGCGCGTTTCGGCGAACACAACGTGGCCCCGGGTGCAGCGCTCGGCACACTGGCCGCCGTACTGGCGCCAGTCTATTTCCATCATCGCTACGCGCTCGAGGCCGCGGCCAAGAGCATCGGCGGGCTGGACTACTCCTATGGCGTGCGCGGCGACGGCTCGGGGCCGCCCACGGCCGTGAGTCCCGCGCGCCAGCGCGCGGCCCTCGCCCAGGTGCTCGCCACACTCGATCCGGCCGAGCTCGACCTGCCCGAGAACGTGCTCACCGTGCTGGCGCCGCCGTCCACCGACGAGCCCGCGCATCGGGAGTTCCTCGGGTCACGGACACAGCCCGCGTTCGATGCGCTCGGGGCGGCGGCGACATCGGCCGACTTCACGCTGTCCGCACTGATCGCCCCCGAGCGGCTGGCACGGCTCGCCGACTTCCACCGTCGCGATGCCGCGCAGCCGGGTGTCGACGAGGTGGTGGGCGCGCTGCTCGAGCGCGCGTTCGCGCCCCTGGCGCGCAGCGCGCGCCAGGACGAAGTGGCGCGCACCGTGCAGGCGGTGACCGTGCGCCGGTTGCTGGGCGCTGCATTACAGCCTGCGCAGACCCCGGCGGTGCGTGCCGCGCTCGAGGACGCACTGGGCGCGCTCGCGGTGCGGCTGGCGCGCCCGCGCTCGGCGGCACCGGCGGGGGAGCGCGCGTTCCGCGCCATGCTGGCCGCCGACATCACGCGCACACTCGCGCGCACCACACCGGCGCCCGCGGTGCTGCCCGGCGCGCCCGCCGAGATGCCGCCGGGGCCGCCGATCGGCGGGCTGGGCAACGCGGACGAGTGCGGCTGGACCGCGCGCTGAACCGCCGGCCCTGAAGTACGACGGGGACCACCCTTGCGGATGGTCCCCGTGTCTGCATCCGTGAGGGGCTGCCAGAGGGTCAGCAGTGGAGGCCCGTCACGCCCAACGTGCACTTGGTGCTCGCGGGACTTCTCTCACGTGCGCCGGGGACCGCGAAGTCCAGACGCCCGCCATTCGCACCCCGCTCGTGCGAAACCCTTACGGCACGATCTTCCACATGAACATCATGGCGTGATCCTCGTGCACCACGTTGTGGCAGTGCGTGGGGTACCGGCCCAGGAAGTCCCGGAAGCGACGGAAGATCTTGACCGTCTCGCCATGACCCAGCCAGATGACGTCCTCACGCGCGATCTCGTCCGCCGGCGGCGTCTTGCCGTTGCGCGACAGGATCTGGTGCTCCTCGAAGTGGATGTGCACCGGGTGCATCCAGCCGCCCGAGTTGTTGACGATGTTCCAGATCTCGGCGGTGTTCTGGCGTGGGCTGGCCGAGTAGACGTTCTCCTCGAACTGCTTGCCGTTCACGCTCCAGCCGCCGTTGGTGCGATCGAACACGAACGTGCGCTCGGTCACGACTTCGGCGCGGTTGACCGGCGGCAAGTCG
>JBEBGT010000521.1:0-3129 GCA_040081365.1 Candidatus Eiseniibacteriota bacterium
GGCGAGGAGATCGTCCTCGAGCTGGCACAGATCGATCTGCTGCTACGCCCCTTCGCCCAGCTGCGTGCGGGCATCCTGCTGCTCCCGCTCGGGCGCTTCAACTTGTCGCACGACGGGCCCGGCAATGACCTGCCGTCGCGACCCGCCATGGCCACGGACCTGTTGGGCTCGGCCCTGTCACAGCCCGGATTGGGCGTGTTCGGGCAGCTCGACACACCGCTCGCGGGACGATTCGGCTATGAAGCCTATGCGGTCACCGGCTACGACGAAGGCATCCTGCTCGCCGGCTCGGGCGGGACCCGGCTGACCGAAGGACGATTGAACCGTCAGGACTCCAATGACTCGCCTGCGGTGGTGGGTCGGCTGGGATGGGTGCCCGCCCGCGATCACTCCCTGGGACTCTCGGGCTACACCGGGAGCTACAACCCGCATCGCAGCGACGGCATCGTGTTCGACGATGCCCGTCAGGTCCGGATCGTCGTGGCCGACCTGGAGACACACCTTGCCGGCTTCCGGCTTTCGGGCGAGGTGGCGGCTGTCCACATCGAGATCCCCGCCGCTCTGAGCGGGATCTACGCCAGCCGGCAGGGCGGCACATTCGTGCAACTGAGCCGCTTCTTGGGGGGCGACGGTCCGGCCGGCACCGCCGACCACGGCTTCACCGCCGCGCTCCGCGTGGACGCCGTGGATCTCGATCGCGACCTGCGTGGCGACTCCGCGCGCAGCGTCACGCTCGGGATCGATTGGCGACCGATCCCCGAGAGCGGCGTGAAACTGTCCTTCACGCGCGGCGAGTCGCGTGACCGCTTCAACAACCGGTCGGCTTCCGCCACGCTCGAGTTCATGCTCACGAGCTGGTTCTGAGCGACGGGCCGCGCGGACGCACCCCGGCGCGCGGCTGAGCGGGCACGTTCCGGCGGCCACGCGGCGGCGGCTCGGCTGGACGCGGCCGCGGTCCGGTGCTTTCCTAGCCAGACCCTTCCACGCTTGGCGCCGATACCCGCGGCGCACCGCCCCTCGAGGAGTGCAGGCCCGCCCGTTGAGCGTCCCGACCGCTGTTCCCGCCACTGCGACGGCACCGCTTGCCGCGGCGCGCCGGCTGCACGGCTATCTTGCCGCGCGGCACGTGCACGACCAGCGCCTCGCCGGTGCCGATCAGGGGATCCGCTGGAACATCCGGATCGGGCGCTTCGTGAAGAGCTACCTGCCCATGTTGCGGCCGGTGGAACGCTTCTGGTTCATCCAGGGACAGGCGTACTGGGCGCAGGCGTCGTGGACGCTGGGCGACCTCACGGGCGAGCCGTCCTACCACGCGGCGGCCCGCGCCGCGACGCAGGCCATCCTCGAAGCGCAACGCCCTGACGGCGCGTGGGACTACCCGCTGCCCGAACGCCGGCATCTCATCGCCACGGTCGAGGGCGACTTCGGCGCCATGGCCATGCTGGCGTCATGGCAACGCGATCGCGACCCGGCCATGCTCGCGGGTGCACGGCGCTGGCACGACTACCTCGAGCGCGAGATCGGCTATCAGGCTCATCCGGGCGGACTGTGCGTGAACTACTTCCAGAAGCCGCGCGGCCTGGTGCCCAACAACACCTGCGAGTGGATCTGGGTGCTGGGCGCGTTGCAGCGCGCGACCGGCGAGGCGCGCTACCTGGAGCGCGTGCCCGCCATGCTGGGCTTCCTGGAAGCCGTGCAGATGCCGAGCGGCGAACTGCCGTACGAGCTCGCGGGCGGCAGCGAGTCGCGCACGCGCCCGCACTACCTGTGCTTCCAATACAACGCGTTCCAGTGCATGAAGCTGGCGGCATACGCGCACGATCATGGCGACGCGCGCGCGCAGCGCATCGCCGAGCGGCTGTCGGACTTCCTGGCTACGGGCGTGCGCGACAAGGGCTCGGTGCGCGCCTCGTGCGCCAGCATCGCGCCCGAGGTGGTGTACTACGCCGATGCCGTGGGCATGGCGCTGCACACGGTGAGCCAGTACGGCTGGCGCGATCACCATGCGCTCGCCGACCGCACGTACCGCTGGGTGCTGGGGCTACAGCGCGCCGACGGCGGCTTCCCGTGGTTCTCGCGCGCCGACTACGGCGTGCTCACCGACCGCAACGAATACCCGCGCTACCTGGCCATGACGCTGGCGCACCTGAGTGAACGCGCTCGCTCGGGACGGCCGCTCGCCGCGGCCGGAGGGCGCGCATGAGAGTGCTGGTCGTCACGAACATGTACCCGTCGCCCGAGCGTCCGCATTGGGGCGCGTTCGTGAAGTCGCAGGCCGACTCGCTGGCGGCACGCGGCTGCGAGAACACGCTGTACGAGATCCACGGCTGGCGCTCCAAGCGCGAGTACCTGCGCGCGTTCGCCGAACTGTCGAAGGTGGCGCGTGCCTGCGGCGCCGAACTCGTGCACGCGCATTACGGCTACACCGGTGCCGCGGCGGTGGGCGTCCGGCTCCCGCTGGTGGTGAGCTTCTGCGGCGACGACCTACTGGGTGCACCCCTACTCGACGGCGGCATCACGCTCAAGAGCCGCGCGCTCGTGGGCTTGTCGCGCTGGGCGGCCCGGAAGGCCCACGGCGTGATCGTGAAGAGCGCGCAGATGCGTGAGATCATCGCCGATGTGCCCGACGTGCACGTGATCCCCAATGGCGTCGACCTCGCGCGCTTCACGCCGGCCCCGCGGACCGAGGCCCGGGCCAAGCTCGGGTGGCGCGCCGAGGGCCAGGTGCTGTTGTTCGCCGCGCACCCCGACGAGACGCGCAAGAACTTCGCGCTCGCGCGCGAGGTCGAGCAGCGGCTGCGCACGCAGGGGCTCGACGTACGACTCGAGGTCGAGCACAACCGCCCGCACGCCGAGATGGTCGACGCCATGAACGCGAGCGACGTTCTGCTGCTGCCGTCGCTGCACGAGGGCTCCCCCAACGTGCTCAAGGAGGCGATGGCCGTGAACCTGCCGGTGGTGGCCTCGCCGGTCGGCGATTGTGCCGAGCGACTGCAGGGCGTCACACCGTCGGCCGTGGCCGCACTCGACGCCGGCGCGTTCACCTCGGCGACGGCGGCGGTGCTGGCGGCCGGCACGCGCTCGAACGGCCGCGAACACGTGGTCCGCACGCTGTCATTGGAAGCGGTC
>JBEBGT010000522.1:0-3127 GCA_040081365.1 Candidatus Eiseniibacteriota bacterium
ATCGAGCACCGCGCCCGCGCCCACCACGGTGTCGTGCATCACGATGCTGTCGCGCACCACGGCCCCGCGCTCGATGACCACGCCCGGGAACAGCACCGAGTTCACGACCTCGCCCTGGATCGAGCAGCCGTTCGCGAGCAGGCTGCGCGCCACGCGCGCGCCGGACTCCACCCGCACCGGCGGTCGGTCGGCCGTCTGCGTGTGCACCACCCACTCGGGATCGGTCATGTCGAGCGGCGGCGTGGGCTGCACGAACTCGAGGTTGGCGCGGTAGTACGAGTCCAGCGTGCCGACGTCCTGCCAGTAGCCCGGGAAGCGGTACGCGAACACCCCTTCCCCGCGCGTCACCAGACGCGGCAGCAGGTCCTTGCCGAAGTCGTGCGACGACTCGAGCATGGCGGCATCCTCGACCAGCCACTTGATGAGCGCCTCGCGATCGAACAGGTACACACCCATCGAGGCGAGCCGAGACGTGACCGGCCCCTTGGGCTTCTCCTTGAACGCGGTCACCCGGCCGTTGGGCTCGGTCTCGAGGATTCCGAACTGGTCGACCTCGTCGACCGGCACCTCGGTCACCGCCACCGTGAGGCTGGCGTTGTTGCGGCGGTGGAACGCGTACAGGACGTTGTAGTCCATCTGGTACACATGGTCGCCCGACAGGATGAGCACCTCGGCGGTGCGGCGGCGCTTCAAGTGCACGATGTTCTGGTAGATCGCGTCCGCAGTGCCCTGATACCAGTCGCTCTGCGACAGGCCGGGTGCCGGCTGCAGCAACTGGATGCCGCCGCGCGTGCGGTCGAGGTCCCACGGCCGCCCGATCCCGATGTGCTGGTTCAGGGACGTGGGCCGGTACTGCGTGAGCACGCCGACGTCGAAGATGCCGGAGTTGACGCAGTTCGAGAGCGTGAAGTCGATGATGCGGTACTTGCCCCCGAACGGCACCGCCGGCTTGGCGCGGCGCTCGGACAGCAGGCACAGCCGGCTGCCCACGCCGCCCGCGAGGATGAACGCATAGCGGCTCATCGCAACTCCTCGTACCAGCGCCGGTTCGGCACCACGGTACCGGGCTCGAGCACGCCGTCACGCAGGTCCTCGTAGCGGCCGCCGACGCCGATCGCACTGGGCCGGTGCACGTGTGCGCCATCGGGCAGCCACGTGTCCTTGCCGACCAGCGTGAGACCGGCGAGCCAGTCGAGCTCGGGGCTCGCGGCGCCGTCGCCCTCGCCCACCACCGCACCCGCGCCGACCTTCACGTACTTGTCGAGGATCGCGTGTTCGATGCGCACGTTCGCGCTCACCTTCGTGTCGGCCATGATCACGGATTCCGAGATCTCGGCGCCGGGGCCCACGTGCACGCCCGGGAACAGGATCGAGCGCCGCACGTGGCCCTCCACGCGGCAGCCGTTCGCCACCAAGCTGTCCTCGATCACCGCATCGGCTCCGGCCCACACCGGCGGACGCTCCTCGTCACGCGTGAGGATCGGCCAGCGCGCGTCGTGCAGCACCAGTCGCGGATGCGGCCGCACGAGCTCGAGGTTCGCCCGGTAGTAGGACGCCACCGTGCCCACGTCCTCCCAGTAGCCGTTGAACTCGTGTGCGTACACGCGGTGCCCCGCGGCCACCTGCGGCCGCAGGATGTCGAGCACGACATCCACCGGGCGCGTCTTGAGCATCTCGCGCAGCCGGTCGGTCTCGAACAGGTAGATGCCCATGTTCGCGAGCGCGGCATCGGTGCGCTGCGGCTTCTCCTCGATGCTCTTGATGCGGCCCGAGCGCTCGACGTGCACCATGCCGAAACGATGCGCCTCGTTGGCCGGCACCTTCGTGACCGCCACGGTGACCGCGGCTTCGCGCTGGATGTGCGCGGCGACCAGCGGCCGGTAATCCATGCGCACGACGTGGTCGCCCGACAGCACCAGCACGCGGTCTGGAGCGTGCTCCTCGATCCAATCCCAGTTCTGCGCGATCGCATCGGCCGTGCCGCGGTACCAACCCGCGTGGCTGCGCGTCTGGTAGGGCTGCAGGATGACGATGCCGCCCGAACGGCGGTCCAGGTCCCACGGCCGGCCCGCACCGATGTGGTCGTTGAGCGACGCTGGCGCATGTTGCGCGAGCACGCCCACGCGACTCACACCCGAGTGACAGCAGTTGCTGAGCACGAAGTCGATGACGCGGTACTTGCCGCCGAACGGCAGGGCGCTCACCGCGCGCTCGGCACACAGCACGCCGAGACGTTCACCGCCACCGCCCGAGAGGATCAGGGCCAGCACGTCACGCACGGCGTCGCTCCTTGAGGTCCGGGTGGAGAGTCTGGAGAACCGGACGGTACGGAACGGCGGCGGGACTGGTCAACCGCGCGCGGGCGCGCTCTCGGTCGGCGATCCCCGGCGCCCTCGGTCCAGCGCCTCGGGGCTGCGCACGGCCGGGTGCGGCCACGATGCCGGAAGGCCGACGGGCGCCGACCCCTGCGGGGGGCCGGCGCCCGTGGGCGCGCTTCAGGCCTGGGAGCTCACCAGCTGAAGCTGGCGGACAGCAGGTGCGTGGCCTCGAGGTTGTGGTCGTCCGGGAACTCCGGGTCGTCCTTGGCGAAGAACCGGTTGAGCGCCGCGGCGTAGTCCGCGCCGAAGTGCTTGTAACGCACCCCCGCGCCGAAGTTGAGGTCTTTCCCGTTGAGCCCGGAACGCAACGCCAGCGTGTTGCGGTACCAGTACTCGAGCCCCAGGCGCAGGTCGGCGTTCAGGCCCCCCAGCTTGAGTTCGCTGTCGAGCTTGCGGCCCTCGAAATCCCACGCGACGTCGGCGCCCCAGGTGAGCGCGTGCCCCTGGGCCGGCGTGAAGTTGAACGCCGAGCCGGTGACCAGGTTCGGCGACACCGTCTCGCGCGTGCCGTTGCTCCATGTGATGTATGTCGTGGTGAGGTCGTGCATCACCGCGCTCAGGGTGATGGCATCATTCGGCATGTAGAGGAGCGAGGCGTCGAGGCCGGCGCCGAACGACGTGACGTGCTCGCCGAACACGGTGTCGGGCAGGCTCTGGCGCACGAACTTCACCGTCGCGCCCCACGCCATGTGACGGCTGCGCTGGCGCGCGTAGCTCAGGCCCACGGCGATGTCGGCGCTGCTCGCCAT
>JBEBGT010000063.1:0-11701 GCA_040081365.1 Candidatus Eiseniibacteriota bacterium
GGTTGCCGGGCCGAGGCCTTCCGCTGGAATCGAGCTGCCCCCGCGGCCCGCTTCGCATCGGGAGGGGTGGGCCGACCCGCGGGAACCGCGCCCGAAGCGGGCGAGAACGCGTTTTCGGGGCTCAACCAGGGGGCACTTCCGGCCGATGACAGAGGGCAGGGATTGGTGTCTTCGTAGGCCCCACCGGGGCTACCCACCCGAGAGAGCCAGGGAACGGCATGAACTCGCGCACCGAGATCCGTTGGATGCAACTGCAGCGCGCCGGCTGGATGCTGTGGGCGGCCACGTTCGCGCTGCTGCTCGCGCTCACCACGGTGGTGCCGGCGCTCTACGCGCGCGTGCTCGGCTTCACAGGCCCCAAGGAGTTGCCCGTGGGCCTGGACAACCCCTACATCGTGACCGTGGCGCTGGCCGGGCTCGTGATCCTGTTCTGCCTGTACACGATCCTGCAGCAGCGCGAACTGCACCGCGCCGTGAAGGCGCTGTCGCGCGAGGAGAACGACCGTGCCGACGCCAGCGTGCGGCTGTCCGAGCTCACGGCGTTGTTCCAGGTCAGCACCACGCTGCAACTGCAGCTGCGCAGCGACGTGATCCTGGAGATCATCGTGCGTCGCGTGGTGAGCACCCTCAAGGCGCAGCAGGCCTCGATCATGATCCTCGAGCCCGACAACGGCGAGCTCGTGACGCGCGCCTCGTACGGCCTCGAAGCCGAGTTCTCGCGTGGCGCGCGCAAGAAGATCGGCGAGGGCATCGCCGGCTGGGTGGCGCTGCGCCGCGAAGCCGTGTCGCTTGGCGAGCAGGCGCCGTCGGGCGAACTGGGCAAGCACTACAAGGAGAACCGTCGCATCACGTCGGCGCTGTCGCTGCCCCTGGCCATCGGCGAACGCGTGGTGGGCGTGCTCAACGTGAACCGCATCAACCACACCGAGCCGTTCGGCGAGCACCACCTGGAAGTGCTGCGCGTGTTCTCGGAACACATCGCCGCGGTCATCGACCGCGCCGAGGTCATGGAGCGCATGGGCCGCCGCGCGCGCGAGCTGGAGGCCGACAACGAGAAGCTGGCCGAGCTCAACCGCATGAAGGACGTGTTCCTGGGCACGGCGAGCCACGAGTTGAAGACGCCGCTCACCAGCGTGATCGCCTACGCCGAGCTGCTGGACGACCATGAGGGCAAGCTGTCGCGCGAGCAGTCGCGCGAGTTCGTGGGCCGATTGCGCGGCGAGGCACAGCGGCTGCTGAGCCTGATCGAGGACATCCTCGACCTGTCGCGGCTCGAGAGCGGCAAGCTGGCATTGAAGCCGCGCGCGCTCGACATCGCCGAGGTGCTGCGCGGCGCGGTCGAGACCACGCGGCCGCTGGCGCAGAAGTTCGGCGTGAAGGTCGACGCCGAGTTCGCCGCCGGGCTGCCGCAGCTGTCGGTGGACGAAGTGAAGATCCGGCAGGTGCTGGTGAATCTGATCGTGAACGCGGTCAAGTTCAGCCCGCGCGAGTCACCAGTCACCGTGCGCACCACACTCGATGGCTCGTACGTGCGACTCGAGGTGCACGACCGCGGGCCCGGCATCGCGCCCGACACGGCCACGCACATCTTCGAGCTGTTCGGCCAGAACGTGGCCGAGGAATCCGATTCGCGCGGCGGCCTGGGCATCGGGCTCCATCTGGTGAAGCGCATCACCGAGATGCATGGCGGGCACGTGGGCGTGAACAGCCGCCCGGGCGAGGGCTCGACGTTCTGGGTGCGCCTGCCCATGGCGCCCGAGGGCCACGCCATCGGCGAGCCGGCGGCCGACAGCAGCGAGGGCGAGCGCGCCGCGGCCTGAGGCAACGCAGCTTCCAAGGGGCGCGACTCGACCGGGGTCGCGCCCCTTCGTGTTCCGTGCGGCCTGGTCCAGCGTGCGCTGGGTTCGATCCGGCGCTCGCTTCATGGTCCGGCTCGAAGTCGGCCTGCCGGACCGGGGCCGACAGGTGCCCCGCGAGGGGCCGCGGGGCCGCGTCCGGATGCAGACAGGGGGACAGGTTCCCGCCGGGAACTTTGCTGACTCGCGCGGCATTCCACCCTCTGGAGCCCCCCTGGTCGCTCGAGGATGGCCGGGTGCCGCCCGGAACGTGCATACTGGGACCACCCTGCGGGCCATCCTCCGCCGGGACCATGCCCCGGAGCGCCTCCCCGTGCCCACGCACGATTCCCCATCACGACCGGCGAGTTCATCCGTAGACCCGGTAGTGACCGCGACCCCGTCAGCGACCGGAAGCGCGCCCGACACGGCGCAGCTCGAGCGCGTGTGCCGCCGCGACCCGGAAGCGCTGGGTTGGTTCTACGACCAGTATCTCGACCTCGTGTTCGGGCTCGCGTGGCGCCTGCTCGGCGATCGCACGCGGGCCGAGGACGTGGCCTCGGAGGTGTTCCTCAAAGTGCATCGTGCCGCCGATCGTCTGGACCCCACGCGCGACCCCGCGCCGTGGCTCACGACGATCACCACCAACGTGTGCCGCGACCTGTGGCGCTCCGGGGCCTATCGCATGAGCGCGCGTGCGGCTGACATCGACGACCCGGCGGCGGCGGCCACGCTCAGCTCGGGTCGCAACGATCCCGAGGCCGACACGCTGTCCCACGAGCGCGAGCGTCTCGTGCAGTCCGCGCTGCTGGAGTTGCCCGAGCCGTTGCGCACGGTCATCGTGCTGCACGATTATCAGGGACTCGATCATCGCGAGGTGGCCGTCACGCTGCACATTGCACACGACGCCGCGCGGAAGCGTTACTCGCGTGCGCTGGCGGCGCTGGAACAGAAGCTGAGGGGACGCTTGTGAGCACGCACGACGATCACGACCTGACGCCGGAACAGCGCCGCGTGCGCGAGGCGCTGCACGGCCTCACGCGTCCGCAGGCCGATCCGGCGTTTCGCTCGCGGCTGCGGCACGAGTTCGTGTCGGGGCGCATCGGGGCGCGGCGCGGGCTGACGTTCGCGCGCCCGTGGTTCCTGCGCGCGTTCGTGCTGGTGCCCGCGGCGGTGTGCGCGCTGGCGGTGGTGCTGTTCGCCGGCAACCGCGGCCCGGACTGGCGCGTGCAGGCCGTGAGTGGCGAAGGGCAGGTCCTGGTGAACGGCACGGCGTTCGCCGCTTCGGACCGTGCGGGGATCGGCGCGGCATTGAAGCGCGGCGGCCGCGTGCAGGTGGAAGGCCCCATCACCGTGGACCTCGTGGCGCCGGGTGTGGCCGCCGTGGCACTGTCGCCCGCTGCCGAGGTCGTGTTGTCGGCGGCCCCCAATCGCTGGTGGTCGCGCGGCATGCGCGCCAGCGTGAGCGCGGGCAACGCCTACTTCAGCACGGGGCGCGCGTTCCATGGTGCCCACCTCGATGTGTCGACCCCGCACGCGCAGGTGCGTGCCGTGGGCACGTCGTTCGCGGTGTTGTGCGCGCCGTTCGGCACGTGCGTGTGCGTGATGGAAGGCCACGTTCGCGTGGGCCGGCTGGGCAGCGCGCCGGGCGACGGCGTGGATGTGCCGAGCGGCATGCGCCGCATCGTGCACCCGGGCGTGCCTGCCGAGACCGACGCGATGCTCGACGACTCCGCGCACGAGCTGCACCGCCAGTTGGCCGAGGTGGGCGAAGCGCTGAACCGCTGAACCGCTGAATCAGGCCACGTGGCGGCGCAGCTCGGCCGGCCACTCGCCGATGGGCAGGGCGCGCGTGATGCGCCGGCCCTCGGGCAGCGGTCCCGCGACACGCGCGGCGCGTGGCAGCGTGCGGCCGCGGTCGTCCACCAGAAGTTGGATCCACGAGCGCTCGGGATTGTCGCTCACGGGGGCCAGCGTGCGCGCCAGTGAGCTATCGTCGAGTTCCACCACCTGGCCTGGCGGATGCAGCCCCAGCGCCTGCACCAGCGCCACCACCAGCGCGGGATGCCAGTGCGAACGCAGCGGGCCGATCACGCGCGCCAGCGCGCTGGCGGGTGACAGTCGCTCGTCGCACTTGCCGCCGCGCGAGGCCAGCGTCACGTACGCATCGGCGATGCCCACGAGCTGCGACAGCAGCGCGGGCTGGGCGCCATGCCGCATCGACGTGCACGGATCGTGGTGCTCGAGTGCGGCGCGCATGGCGTCGAGCGAGTTGCGGTTGAGCGTGGTCACCCACGCCATGCGGCGCATGCCTTCCAGTGTGTGCGGCGCGGGCTGGGAGTCGTCCTGGTCGAGCGCGTTGGCACCCCAGTCGTGGCCGCTGTCGTGCAGCAGCGCGGCGATGGCCACGTCGGCGAGGTCGCGGCGCGACAGACCCAGCGCGGCTCCGGTGGTCACCGCGGCGAGCATCACGTGCATGGCGTGCGCCGAGCGCGGTTCGCCCGGTGCGACGTGGGCGAGCGCGGCGGTGATGCGATCGCCCGCGAGCACGGCGTCGACCACCGGCTGCAGCAGGCGCTTCAGGTGGCGCAGCTCGATTCCTTGATCGAGCGCGTCTCCGGAGAACAGCTGCTGCGTGCCCGCATAGAGCGCGGCCCACGCCTCGCGCGAAGCTCCCAGCGTCTCGGGCAGCTCGTCGGCGGCCGCCGATGCCCCGGCGCTCGCCGCGACGGGCACCACGCTGAGCGCTCGCACACCCAGGATGCCGGCGCTCTGGCTGGCCTGGATCAGGTCGTCGCCCTTCCAGCGCTCGCTCACGAGGAAGTACTCGAAGAACGCCTGCAGCGCGGTCAGCGACACGTCCGTGGTGAACTCGAGCCCCGCGATGGTGCGCGCATCGAACTCAGCCACCAGCAGTTCGGCCTGGCGGTGGAGCGGCGAGCGCAGCGGCAACCGCTCGCCGTTCAGGCACAGGTCGCCCTCGGGTGCCTCGAAGCGCACCACCTGGCGCTCCATGAGCGACGGGCGCAGTAGCACGAGGAAGTTCTCGAGCTGCTGTGTGAAGGCGATGTGCTTCACCGAATAGGCGCGGCCGCTCCTCACCAGCGCCACGAGGCGCGAGGCGAGTTGCAGGCCGGACTCGTCGGACGCGTCGTGTTCGCGCGGCCGGAGCGGTTTGCGGCTCATGCGCGCCCCCACTGGGCCAGGGCCTCGTCACAGGCCTCGCGCACGGCTTCGCTCCGGTGACGCAGGCCGGCTTCCAGCACCAGCTTGGCCACGGGCGTGCCGAGCCGCGCCAGCGCGCGGGCGGCCGCCGTGCGTTCGGGCGCGCGGCGCGCGAACCAGCCGCCACGATTGAGCACTTCATCGAGCGCGGGAATGGCGCGTTCCTCGGCCACATCGGCGTAGGCGGTGAGCAGTGCGATCTTCTGTTCCTCCGGGCGCGACTCGAACTCGGCTGCCTGCAGGTGCGCCAGGATGGCGTCGCTCACTTTGGGGTCGGGTTCACGCGCCAGCATGGTGAGCGCGGCGGCCAGCAACCGGCTGTCGGATTGGTCGAGCTGCTGCAGTAGCACCGCGCGGCGCTGGAACAGCGGCACCTGCCCCAACGCATGGATGGCGGCGCGGCGCACGCGCGCATCGATGTGGCGCGCGGCTACGGCCAGGTGTGGGATCACGTCGATGCCGCCGATCTGCCCGAGCACGAACACGACGTTGCGCACCACGTGCCAGCGCGAGTCGGCGAGCCAACGCCCCAGCGGGGCGGGGTCGTCGGCGAACGCGTAGGCGAGGGCCGTGGTGGCACCGGCGCGCACTCGCGCCTTGCCCGACAGCCCGAGGATGTTGATGAGCAGCGGCAGCGCGGGCGCGCCCACGTGTACGGAGAAGGCGAACAGCCGTGCCTGCTCGGTGGTCGACGCCTCGTCCAGGCGCTCCGTGATGGCCGCACCATCCACCGAGCCGAACGCGTGCGTGAGCGACTCCGTGCTGTGCTGGCCGTCGGGGTCGATGCGGCGCAGCATCTGGTGCGCGCGGCCAGCCTCGAGCCAATCGCTGCGCTGCATGCTGGTGGCCACCCACGTGACGGCTGCCGCGGCCAACGCCTCGGCCGTCTCGGGGCGCGGGTCGGTGTCGTGCATGCGGGCGGCGAATGCTTCGATGGCGTCCGCGAACGGCTGTTGACGCTCGCGCGTCCATTCGCCGCGGAAATCGGCCACGGCGGCCGCACGTGTACCCGACATCTCGGCCCAGGCCCGGCGCACGTCGCTCGGGGCATCGCTCGGCAGCAGCCAGTCGTCGGCGTGCGGCACCGCGATCTCGGCCTGCTGCTGGTGCAGCGGGTTCGTGCGCACGGGGCTCTGCTCCTCGGTGCGCAGCGAGACGTGCTCGAGGCCCGCCTCCCACAACAGGGTGACGGTGTCCTCGTGCGTCGCACTGGCCGGCGCCGCGCTCAGCAGGGCGTCCAGCAGGTGGCCGGCCTCGCGCTCGTCGAGCCCGCGTTCGAACCGCAGCGCACGGACCCCGTCGCGATGCAGGACCCACGACAGCTCGCGTTCCAGTGCGCGCTCGCCCACGGGGGCGTTGGAGTTCTCGGCCTCGAACACGGGTTCGTCGTCGAGCACGATGGAGCGCGGCGTGACCTCGAGCGCGAACGGGGCGTGGTCCTGCACGATCACCACCAGGTCCGCCAGCAGCCGGCCGCGGAGTGCGCGCACGTCGAAGTCGTCGCTGCCGCGACGACGCGACAGGTGGACGAGCCGGGCGGTGTCGTCACACCATGCGGCCATTTCGGCGGCGGCGGGCGAGTGTCCGCGACGGCGCAGGACCGGCCCCCGTGCGCTGGGCGACGGGTCGGAATGTGGGGAACGAGGTGGCAAGGGCCGCTCTCCGGGGGGTGGATGCAGGGCTACTGCCCTGTCATCGGCCGGCTGCGAGCGGACATTCAGCAGAATGCGTGGCTTCGTTCAACGCAATTATAATGTACAGGCACTGCCATGGCTTGACGATGCCACGGCTGGTCCCGTAGTCTCCACCGTTCTATCCGTAGTTCCCTCTGCACTTTCCCGAGGTTCAAGCACCATGAAGCGCACGTTCCAGCCGAACAACCGACACAAGGTCAAGACGCACGGTTTCCGCGCCCGCATGAGCACCAAGGGCGGCCGGAAGATTCTCGCGGCCCGCCGCAAGCAGGGTCGTAAGAGTCTCACCGTGTCGGACCGCTGACCGGTCCCGGAGCGAAGTCCCGTACCGTTCGTGATTGCGCACACCTGCTGATCCCAGCAGGTGTGCCAGGCCCGAGCGGCGTCGCGCGATCGCTCGCGATCGTGCGGCCCACAACATGCCGGAGCCAGTCGCCGTATCCTACGCCGCGATGACTGAACGGCCTTCCGAGCGGCTCCTGCCGGCGAACCGCCTGACCCACGGACGCGACTATGCTCGCGTGCGTGGTGCGGGGGTGGCCTACCGCGGTCGTACCTGCCTGCTCCTGTCGCTCGCAGTGCCGGGAGAAAGCAGCCGCGTGGGGTTCATCGCCAGCAAGCGCGGTGTGGGCGGTGCGGTGCAGCGCAATCGCGCGCGGCGCCGGCTGCGGGAGATCGTCCGCCGTCGTTGGACCCGCGTCCCACCTCACGGATACCTGCTCGTGTTCATCGCATCACGACGCACCCTCGAAGCGCCGCATCAGGCGCTTGCCTCCGACGTGGAGACGTTGCTCGCCCACGCCGGTGCCTTGGCGCCGATTCCGGACCCGCAGTGAAACTCCTGCTGCTGTTCGCCATCCGCGCCTATCAGCGCCTCGCGCCGTCCCACGTGCGCGGCGCTTGCCGTCACTTCCCCTCCTGCTCCGAGTACGCGCGCGAGTCCATCGTGCGCCACGGCGCGTGGCGCGGCACCTGGCTCGCGCTGCGCCGTCTCGGGCGATGCCACCCGCTTGGGACTGCGGGTGTGGACCCGGTGCCCTGACCATGGATCGTCGAACCCCGATCGCGTTGATCCTGTGTGTGCTGCTGTTCGCGCTGTATGTGGCCGGCCAGTCGAAGTGGGGCCCCAAGCCCGAGCCGGCGAAGCGCCCCGTGGCCGCCGCGCCCGCGACGCCGAGCGCGCCGGCTGACAGCGCTCCCGCCACCGCGACGCAGCTCCCGCTCCAGCCCGGCGACGCGCCGGTCGCGAGCACGCCCGTCACGCCCGAAGTGCCGGCGCGCGACGTGGTGATCGAGACGCCGCTGTATCGCGCCACGTTCAGCAACATCGGTGCACGGCTCACGTCGTTCGAGCTCAAGCGCTATGCCGCCGCGTGGGGTGCTTCGCGCTTCGGCGACAACCCCGGCAAGCGCCCCAAGCGTGGCGACATCGTGCCCGAGGGCGACCGCGTCGAGCTGAAGGGCGCGCCCACGTTCGCGTTCGACCTGGGTTCGGGTGCCACGCTGCACTCGCTGGCCGGCACGCCGTTCGCGGTGGCCGAGTCCACCGATGCCGAGGGCCACACCGTGGCGGTCACGTTCACGGCGCGGGATTCCTCGGGCCTCGAGGTGAAGCAGGTGTGGCGTTCGCGTCCCGATGCCTACCTGCTCGACTACGATGTCGCCGTCTCGGGCGCGCCGGCCAACGACTGGTCGCTCACCACGAGCTCCTGGCCGCTCATGTCCGAGGCCAGCCCCGACAAGGAGATCCCGATGGTGCGCGCGATCGGGCTCGTGGGCAAGAACCTGCACCGCGATGGCGCGCAGGGCCTGGTCGGCAAGAACCCCAAGCTGCACGACGGTGCGGCGCATTGGGCTGGCGTCCAGTCGCACTACTTCCTGGGCGTGGTCGCGCCCGTGGGGGCCGAGGGCAAGAGCGTCGTGAGCTCTGCGAAGGCGCGTGAGGTGACGGCCGACGAACTGGCCCGCCTGCCGCAGAAGAGCAAGACGTCGCAGCCGGTGGCCGAGGGCACGCTGGTGATGAGCGCGCCGCCGTCCGGCCAGCAGCGCTTCGCGGTGTACGTGGGGCCCGCCGACTACTTCTCGCTCGCCAAGCTCTCCAGTTCCGGTAAGCCCGGGAGCCTGCAGATCGAGAAAGCCGTGGACCTGGGCGCGTCGTGGCTGCTGCCGTTCAGCTATCCACTGCTGCAGCTGCTGCGGTTGCTCGAGTCGTGGGTCAAGAACTTCGGCGTGGCGATCTTCCTGCTGGCCACCGTGGTGCGCCTGGCGCTCCACCCGCTCAACATGGCGAGCATGAAGAGCATGCGCGCCATGACGCGGTTGCAGCCCGAGATGGACCGCATCCGCGAGAAGTTCAAGAACAAGCCCGAGCAGATGAACGCCGCGGTCATGGCGCTCTACAAGGAGAACAAGGTCAATCCGGCCGGCGGCTGCCTGCCCATGGTGTTGCAGATGCCGCTGTTCTTCGCGCTCTACCAGGTGCTGAACAGCGCCATCGACCTGCGCCAAGCGCCGTTCGTGGGCTGGATCCACGATCTGGCCGCACCGGACCATCTGTTCTCGGTCGCGGGCTTCTCGATCCACCTGCTGCCGATCATCATGGCCATCACGGGCTTCATCCAGCAGAAGCTGACGCCCACGCCGGCGCAGCAGGCGACCACGATGTACCTGATGAACTTCTTCATGCTGTTCATCTTCTACGGTTTGCCGTCCGGTCTGGTGTTCTACTGGACGGTGATGAACCTGTACACCGCGCTCCAGCAATGGCTGGTCCTGCGCGGTGATGACGGAGTCGTCGTGCCCGTCGTGACAGGCTCCCCCCGCGCGAAGGGTTAGCGCGGGAACCGGACCGGCGCACGGTGCCCCTGGGGCATACGGCGAGGGTCCGGAGTACGACCTTCCTCATGGCGGACGGCGACCATGTCGAAGTAGAGTCACTCGTCGTCTCGATCGGCTCCGCGGGCCGCACGGCTTCCGGGGGAACAGCGCTGCACCGAAGGGTGCGCGGCCGTTCCGAAGGGGGCTCACCCGCGCGCCGGCGGCGAAGGACGTTCCTGCGGGAACCCCCTCGCGCCGCGCGCGATGTGCGCCACGGAGCATCACATCCACCCGCACCGGGATGCTGCACCCCTGGCGCGCACCGAATCGCGCGACTGTCCGCGCGGTGACCGTGCGCGATGGGCGCGCGTCCGGCAGGGGCAATCCGATGGCTGGTTCAGTTTTCGAAGGCAAGACGTTCGATGAGGCGGTGAAGAAGGGTCTGGAGACGCTCAAGTTGTCGCGTGCCGAGGCCGTGATCACGACCATCGAAGAGGGCAAGGGCGGTTTCCTGGGGTTCGGCGCGCGACCGTTCCGCGTGAGTGTGCTGCGCCGGCCGGGCGGTGCGATCAAGGAGCCGGTCGAGCAGGAGCGCAGTGGTGGCGGTGCACGCGGGGGCCGGGATGGCCGCCGGGGTGGCCGCGAGGAACGTGGCGGTCGCGGCGGTCGTGAGGATCGCGGCGGACGTGGCGGTCGTGAAGGCGGCCGCGAGGGCGGTCGTGACGCGCAGGCCAAGGAGCGTGCTCCGCGCGAGGATCGTCCGGCGCGCGAGGAGCGTGGTGCTCGTGGTGGGCGGGATGCCGCTGCACCAGCCGCGCGCGAGGATCGTCCGGCTCGTGGCGAGCGCCGTGAGCGTGCGCCGCGTGAAGAGCGCGCCCCGCGTGCGGGCCGTGACGATGCGGCGGCCGCGGTTCCGCGTGAGGAACGTGCGCCGCGTGAAGAGCGCGCGTCGCGCGAGGAACGTGCCCCGCGTGAGGAGCGCCGCGAGCGCGCCCCGCGCGAAGAGCGTGCGCCGGTGCAGGCCACGGGTTCGCCCGTGCCGCCGGCGGTGTCCGAGGACGACGGTGACGGGGGTGGCCGCAAGCGCCGTCGCCGGGGCCGTCGCGGTGGCCGCGGCCGCCGTCGTGGGGGCGCCGATGATGGTACGGAGCGTGACGATGCCGGTGCGCCGGAAGTGGCGGCGAACGGTGCCGAGCCGATGCGTTCGGCCCCGGCTCCTGCTCCGGTACTGGCGGCTGCACCCGCGCCGGCACCGGTGGCTCCGCGTCCGGTCGAGGCCGATCCGGCCCCGGTCATGCGCCATGATCCTGAGCCCGCGCCGGCCCCGATGAGCACGCCCACGCCGGTGGCCGAGCCGGCGTACGCGTCGGCCGGTGGCGACGACGATGCGCCGCGTGAGTATCGGGAGCACCGCGACACGCGCGACGTGCGCCGGGAGCCGCGTGGCGAAGGCCGCCGCGAGCGTCCGCGCCGTGAGCGCGGTGGCGATGGCGGCGAGGGTGGTTCGGGCTCGCCCGAGATGAACAACGACGAGCTCATGGCGACGAGCAAGCGGCTGACCGAGGAACTTCTCCGCCACATGGGCTTCGAGCCCACGGTGACGGCCAAGGCTGAGGGCAACCGGGTCGACGTGACGGTCGAGGTCGACCGCGACGACCACCTGCTCACCGGCCGCCAGGGCGAGACACTGCAGTCGTTGCAGCATCTCCTGAACCGGTTCCTCAACAAGGGCGACGGTTCGCGCTACCACCTGCAGCTCGAGGTGAACGACCACTGGTTGAAGCGCGAGACCGAGCTGGCCGAGCTGGCCCGCAAGCTCGCCGACCAGGCGGTGGCCGAGAACGCCGAGATCGTGAGCGATCACATGAACTCGCAGGAGCGCCGCATCGTCCATGTGACGCTCAAGGAAGACAGCCGCGTGCGCACCTACTCGTTGGGCATGGGCATGGTGAAACGGGTGGCGGTCGCCCCCGCGAGCTTCCCGGAACGCACGGAAGACGACGCGCGCTGAGCTCCGGCAGCACTTCGCAGTGAGGCGCCCGGCTCGGCAGCGCACGCCGCTGAGGTGCTGGACCGGCTGCCGGCCAGGGCGCAGGTCTGGGCCATCGATGCCAACGGGCTGATGGTGCG
>JBEBGT010000523.1:0-3117 GCA_040081365.1 Candidatus Eiseniibacteriota bacterium
AGTACTCGGCGTGGGCCATGAACGGGTAGGTCTGGTCGGCGCCACCGGGGACCGAGATCACCGGGCCCGAACCGATCAGCACGATCTCATCGCGGAGTGCCCACGCGGCGGCGGCGCGTTCGCGCCGGTGAAGCAGGATGTCGTCCATGGCCGGGCACTCTAGACGACTCGGTGCGACACGGCCAGAGCCCCGCGCGGCCGCGTGGACGGCCGTGCCGGGCGCGTTCACCAGCGCAGCAGGATGGGGGCGGCGTCGCGGCCCGTGAGCGTCACGGCCCGCCGCAATCCGCCGCGGCCCGGGTGCCAGGCATGCAGGACGTACGAGCCGGCGGGTAGTTCGGGCAGCTCCCAGTGCCCGCGCGCGTCGGGGCGTGTGTAGGCGCGATTCGGTGTCAGCACCAGCCAGCCGGTCATATCGGGGTGGATGTCGCAGCGGATCTGCACGATGCCGGCCCCGCCCGTGCGCAGCGTGTCGACGCGGCCGGGTGCACGCTTGCCGAGCTCGAAGCGGTTGCCCGGGGTGACACTGAACACGCCGTGCCAGACCTGGTCGCGGTTGTGGAACACGATGCGGCTGCGCGCGGGCGCTGCCGTCACGCGGGGCAGGAAGCGCCGGCCGACCTCGATCACGTGCGGCGGTGGGAGTGGCGCGGGGGGCTTGAACCCGAGCCAGCGCTGCCAGAACCACAGCCGCGGGCCGCGCGCGAGCTGCTGTTCCGTGCGCTCCGGGATGCGTTCCACCCACACCACGGCCTCGGCGACCTCGACCGGCTTGCCGCGCCGGCCGGGGGCGAGCTCACCTTGCAGTACGGCCGCGTGCACACGCTCGCACGGCCACACGGTCATGAGCAGCAGGAGCGGGATCCAGGGCGAAGCGGCGCGGCGAACGGGCATGGCGGGACCGGGAAGGAAGGTGTGTGGTATGCGCGTCAGGCCGCGCGTTCGACTTCGCATTGCAGGGCGAGCAGGTTGCCCTCGCTGTCGCGGAAGAATGCCATCCACAGGTCGGCGGACGCCAGCGGCGCCGTCCCGGAGCGCGACGTGTAGGATCGGCACGGCGCGCGCACCCTGCGCCGCAGGATACGGCATGGCGGCAGTGAATCCGCCCTCGCGGGTCGTGGAGTTGGCCGCTGTGGTCACGCCGGGCAAGGCTTCGCGTAGGATGGGGGCCGTCGCGTCAGGATCCCCACCACCCCAACACCGGAGGCCGCCATGAACACGCCACGTACCGAGATCGCCACCCTCGCCGGCGGTTGCTTCTGGTGTCTCGAAGCCGTGTTCGAGCGCGTGCGCGGGGTGGAGCGTGTGGTGTCCGGGTTCGCGGGCGGCGGCTCGGCGCCGACCAGTTATCGCGACGTCTGCAACGGCAGCACCGATCACGCCGAGGTCATCCAGGTCACGTTCGATCCCGCGCAGGTGGGCTATCGCGAACTGCTCGAGCTGTTCTTCGTGTTCCACGACCCCACCACGCTCGACCGCCAGGGGCCCGATACGGGGCGGCAGTACCGTTCGGCCATCTATACGCATTCGAGCGAGCAGGAGCGTGTGGCGCGTGAAGTGATCCAGACGTTCACGAACGAACAGGTGTTCGGGACCCCGATCGTCACGGAGATCACGCCGTTCGACGCGTTCGTGGCCGCCGAGCCCCATCATCAGGGCTACTACAATCGCAACGCCGAGCAGCCGTATTGCCGCGCGATGATCGCGCCCAAGCTGGCCAAGCTGCGCCAGCACTTCGCGGCACGGCTGCGCGAGGAGCCGGCAGGCCGATAGCCGGCGACTCACCCGGCGTCCCGGCGACGTCAGGATCGCGTGCATCCACTTGACCTCGGTGGTGCGTGCCACCGAGACTGGCAGCCTGCGCATCGCCCGGAGGACCGTCGTTCGCACGGTTCGCCGGGCGATCGACGCCCGGACGGCCCCCGCACCGTCCGCACCGAGACCCTGCCATGACCACACACGCCGAGAACTCCCGCATGCTGCCACGCTTCGCGTGGCTGTCGGCGTTCGCGGCGGTGGTCACCATCGCGCTCAAGGCCGGCGCCTGGGGGCTCACCGGTTCGGTGGGACTCCTGTCCGACGCGCTCGAGTCGCTCGTGAACCTGGCCGGTGCCGTGCTCGCGATCGCCATGCTCACGGTGGCCGCCCGCCCCGAGGACGACGATCACCCGTATGGGCACGGCAAGGCCGAGTACTTCTCGAGCGGCGTCGAGGGCACGCTCATCCTGATCGCCGCCATCGGCATCGCGGTGGCGGCGTGGCATCGGCTCATGGAGCCGCGCACGCTCGAGCAGGTCGGGCTCGGCCTTGCCGTGTCGGTGCTCGCCGCCCTCGTCAACCTGGGCGTGGCGTTGGTATTGCTGCGCGCCAGCAAGCGCTACGACTCGGTGACGCTCGAGGCCAACGCCCACCACCTGCTTACCGACGTCTGGACGTCGGTCGGCGTGCTCGCGGGCGTCGGGGCGGTGGCGCTCACCGGATTCCAGTGGCTCGACCCGGCCGTGGGCCTGCTCGTGGCCGCCAACATCGTGCGCACGGGGCTGCAGATCATCCATCGCTCGGTGCACGGCCTCATGGACCGCGCGTTGACGACCGAAGAGCAGGACGCACTGCGCCGGGCCATGGCGCCGCACATCATCGAGCCGGTGCAGGTGCACGCGCTGCGCTCGCGCCAGGCCGGCAGCCGGCGCTTCGTGTCGATGCACGTGCTGGTGCCCGGTGATTGGAGCGTGCACCGCGGCCATGCGCTGCTCGAGGAGATCGAGGCGGACATCCGCCGCGCGCTCCCCAATGCCAGCGTGCTCACGCACCTGGAGTCGCTGGACGACCCGGCGTCGTGGGACGATGTGGCGCTCGACCGCGACCGCCCGCCCGCCGTGCAGCGTTAGCCGTGCCCGCCGCGCGTCCCGCGCCGACGCTGGTGTCGCTGGCCACCGCCGTGCCCGGGAACGTCATCCGGCAGGGCGAGCTGCGCGGACTGATCGCACAGTTGTTCGCGGGCAGCGAGGCCGGCACTGCGCGCATGCTGCAGGTGTTCGAGCACGCCGGCATCGAGCAGCGCCACCTGTGCATGCCGCTCGACTGGTATGGCGGCGCGCGCACGTTCGCCGAGCAGAC
>JBEBGT010000524.1:0-3114 GCA_040081365.1 Candidatus Eiseniibacteriota bacterium
CCCCTCTTGAGGGCATCCGTCCATGCGTCTTGCTTCGCTCCTGTTCGCTGCTGCGTTCCTGCTGCCCTCGGCCGCGTTCGCCCAGTCCCCCGTGGTCACCAGCCTCAAGGGTAAGTTCGTGGATCCCACCAACAGCGCCCCGGTCTCGGGCGTGCAGGTGAAGCTCACGAACTTCGCCGACACGAGCGACGTCAAAAAGGTCACGGGCAAGGACGACGGCACGTTCGAAGTGCTGGGGCTCGGCGTGCACAGCTACCGGCTCGAGGCGACGCGGCTGGGCTACGCCCCGCTCAAGCAGGTGATCCGGGTGAGCGAGAAGAGCCAGGACCTGGGGCTGCTGCAACTCATGCCCGAGGCGGTGAACATCGCCGGCGTCACGGTCACGGAGTCACCGGCCCCGGCGATCCAGAAGGCCGACACCACCGAGTTCCGCGCCAGCGCGGTGAAGACGTCCAAGGACGCGACGGCCGAGGAACTGGTACAGAAGATGCCGGGCGTCACACTCGAGAACGGCCAGGTGAAGGCCCAGGGCGAGAACGTGCAGAACGTGCTCGTGAACGGCCGCCCGTTCTTCGGCAGCGATCCCGCCGCGGCCATGCGCAACCTGCCCGCCGAAGTGGTGGACCGCATCCAGGTCTACGACCGCTCCAGCGACCAGGCCGAGTTCAGTGGCTTCGACGACGGCCAGCAGCAGAAGACCATGAACTTCATCCTACGCGACCAGAAGGCGCGCTTCGGCAAGGTCTACGGCGGCTTCGGTGACGACGACCGCTACCAGGGCGGCGGCAACGCCACGTGGCTGAAGGGCGCGAACCGCGTCACGATCATCGGGCTGTCGAACAACATCAACCAGCGCAACTTCTCGCCGCAGGACCTGTTCGGCGCCATGTCGGGCAACGCCGGCGGTGGCGGCGGGCCGCGCATGATGATGATGGGCGGCGGGTTCCGGCCGCCCGGCGGCGGTGGCGGCATGCAGATGATGCGCATGGGCGGCGGCTTCGGCGGTGGTGGCGGCTTCGACCCCAGCAGCTTCTTCGTGAACCAGCAGGGCGGGATCAGCACCACGCACTCCGGCGGGCTCAACTACTCCGGGCAGTGGAGCCCCAAGCTCGCGGTCACCGCGAGCACGTTCATCAACGACACCGACAACGACAACCTGCAGTTCATGTCCCGCCAGTTCCTGCCGCCGCAGGACTCGTTGGCGTTCTACGACCAGAACACCACCACCTCGAACCGCAACGGCAACCAGCGCTTCGACGCGCGCTTCGAATGGACCATCGACTCGCTCAACTCGGTCATCGTGCAGCCGCGGCTCTACTTCCAGAACAACCGCAGCACGAATTCGATCCTGGCGGGCAACAGCACGCTGGGCGGCACGGCGCTCAACAGCAGCAGCACCGACACACGCAACCACACCCGCGGCAACAACCTGTCGAATCGCCTCACCGTGCGCCACCGCTTCGGCAAGCGCGGGCGCAACATCTCGGCCGACGTGCAGATGGGACACAGCGATCGCGACGGCGACCGCGCCCAGCTCTCCGACGACGTGTTCGTGCGCCCGGCGCTGGCCGACACCACGATCACGACCGACCAGCAGACCGCGTCGAACACCATCACGAACTCGCTCTCGACCCGCATCGCCTACACCGAGCCGCTCGTGAAGGGCTGGCAGGCTCAGCTCACGTACAACCCGCAGTACACGCGCAGCGAGTCCGATGCCCGCAGCCTCGGCATCGACGGCCTCGGCACCTACACGGTGCTCGACAGCGCGCAGAGCAACCAGTTCACGAACCGGAATCTCGTGCAGAACGGCGGCGCGGCGGTGCTGTACACGAAGGGTCCGTGGCGTTGGCTCACGCAGACCGCGGTCCAGCGCACCGAGCTCAAGAGCGAACAGGAGTTCCCGGTCACGAACGCGTTCCGCCACACGTTCACGAACGTGCTGCCGTCCATGACACTGTCGGCGACGTTTGCGAACCGCCGCAACATGCGGCTCAACTGGAACACCAGCACGAATGCGCCGTCGATCGGCCAGCTCCAGAACGTGGTCGACAACTCGAACTCGTTGTCGCTGTCGGCCGGCAATCCCGACCTGCGCCCGACGTACAGCCACAACTTCTCGGTGCGCATCTCCGAGGCCGACCCCATGCGCTCCAAGAGCAAGTTCATGTTCATGAACGTATCGCGCACGTCGGACCCGATCGCGAACGCCACGTTCACCGCCCCGCGCGACACCACGATCGACGGCATCTTCCTGGCGCGCGGTACCCAGCTCACGCGCCCGGTGAACCTCGACGTGGCGTGGAACGCCAATGCGTATGCCGTTTACAGCCGGCCGGTGAAGTTCCTGAAGAGCATCGCCAGCGTCAACGGCGGCGGCTCGTTCAATCAGACGCCGTCACGTACGAACGCCGGCGACAACATCAACAAGACCTATGCGCTGCGCTACGGCACGGTGCTGGCCAGCAACATCAGCCCCAGACTCGACTTCACCGTGAGCTACCAGGGCAGCTACAACCTGTCGCGCAGCTCGCTGACCACCAACAGCACGGGCGACTACTACGCACACACGATCGGCCTGCGGCTGAACGCCGTGGCCAAGCACGGCATCGTGTTGCGGCAGGAGGCCAGCCACAACCTGCAGAGCGGCGTGGCCAATGGTTTCGACCAGAACGTCGTGCTGTGGAACACCACGCTCGGCAAGAAGTTCCTGAAGGGCGACGCCGGCGAACTGCGTGTCACGCTCACCGACGTGCTCAAGCAGGAGCGCAGTGTGGCACGCAGCTTCACCGAGAGCTACATCCAGGACTCGCGGGACCGCGCGCTGGGCCAGTTCGTACAGGCCGTGTTCACCTACAACTTCAAGTAAGGCAGCCCGGGGCCGCGCGTCGTGGGCTCAGCGCGCGGTCGCGGGAGGCGATGGCGGCAGCGCCTGCTTCATCGCGTCCCAATCCGCCGGCGCCACCACCTGCACGGCGTGCTCGGCCGGCCGGAGCGGTGCGCTCTCGCGGGCGATGCGCTCCAAGCGCTCCCGTGGAGCCGGGTGCGTCGACAGGAAGCCGGGCAGCGCCTCGGAACCCGGCGACGATCTGACGAGGCTCTCGAGCGCACGGG
>JBEBGT010000064.1:0-11654 GCA_040081365.1 Candidatus Eiseniibacteriota bacterium
GCGCGACTGGCGCGTGCCCGCGCGCTCTATGGCCAGGTGTTCCGCAGCGCACCGGGACCGTTCCAGGCACTCGTCGAGTACGGCACCCGCACACCGCGCCTGCAGTGGAGCCGCGCAGTGGATCGCGAGGGCGGCGACCGGGTGCGCTATCGGATCACGCTCGCGGCCGACTCGTCGTTCGACGATCCGGTGGTGTTCTTCACCGACTCCACGTGGATCGAATCCACACCCGCGCGCGCGGGCCTGCCCAGTTGGTGGCGCATCGAGGCGGTGGACCGCGGTGGCAACGTGACGGCGTGCGCACCCGCGGTGTTCCAGGCCACGCTGCTCGCGATCACCACCGGCGTGGACGGCGGCACGGCCGTGGCGCGGCCGCGACTGTGGCCCAACCCGGCCCGCAGCGCGGTGCACTTCGAGGGCCTGGCCTCCGACGCGATCGTGGTCGATGTCGCAGGCCGGCGTATCGCGAGCGTCGGACGCGGCCTGCGCGCCGAGGGCACGCACTGGGTGTGGGACCCGCACGGTCCCGGGCGCGCGGTGCGGCCCGGGCTCTACTTCGTGCTCTCCCGCAGCAAGGGCGTGTCGCTGCCGGTGACGATCCTCGAAGAGTCGATGGGCGGCCGCCGGGTGGCGACCGCCCATCTTCGACCCTGCGCGGTGCGGATGGCTCAGCCGACGCTGACCGCCTTGCTCTCCGAGCGGACCGGCACGCCCACCGTGGGAGCGGCGACCACGCCCGCCTCGAGCCACGTGTAGCGCCCTTCGAGCATGCCACGCGCGACGTCGTAGTTGAACGCGTCGTCGTTGGACTGGATGCCCGCGAACAGCGCCTCGACCCGCCGGCGCGACGCGCGGCAGAATGTGTCGGCGAGTTCGTATGGCGTGCCCGCTCCGGTGCCGCGCTTCACGTCGCGCTGCGCACGCACGATCGTCGCGGTCATCGCGAACAGTTCGGCGCCCACGTCGACGGCGCGGAACAGCAGCCCCTGCTTCTTTTCGAGCGCCGGGCCGTTGAGCACCATGAGATGGAACAACTGGCGCGCGAGCCGGCGCGACGTGCGCTCGACCCACTGCAGATGGCCCGCGAGCGGACCGAACTCGCCGTACTGCGGCCAGTGCCCCCAGCCCAGCCAGCGCGTCGGGTACCAACCGGCGTAGAACAGGCCCGAGCGCACGAGTCCCGACAGCCGGCGGCCGAGCGGCACGTTCGGCATGACGACATCGCCCGCGACCTTGAGATGCACGTCGAGTGCCTCGCGTGCGATGAACAGCCGCATGACCTGGTTCGAGCCCTCGAAGATGCGGTTGATGCGCAGGTCGCGCATCGCGCGCTCGAGCGGGATCGCCGGCTCGCCACGCGAGGCCAGGCTCGGCGCGGTCTCGTAGCCACGGCCGCCGCGCACCTGCATGGCGTCGTCGCACAAGAGCCAGCCCATGTCGGTGTTCCACAGCTTGCCGAGCGCGGCTTCCAGCCGGATGTCGCTCTTGCCCTTGTCGGCGAGCAGGCAGCCCAAGTCGGCCACGGCCTCCATCGCGTAGGTGTCGGCCGCCATCTTCGCCAGCATGTGCGCCACGGCCTCGTGCTTGCCCACGGCCTTGCCCCACTGCGCGCGGTCGTTGGCCCAGTGCCGGCAGATGCCGAGGCACCACTTGCCGAGCGCAGCCATGGTCGCAGGCAGCGTGAGCCGGCCGGTGTTGAGCGTGATGAGCGCGAGCTTGAGGCCCTTGCCCTCGCCCCACAGCAGGTTCTCCTTCGGCACGCGCACGTTCGTGAACTTGATGACACCGTTCTCGATGCCGCGGATGCCCATGAACTCCAGGCGGTTCGGCACCTCGACGCCGGGCCAGGCCATCTCGACGATGAACGCCGAGATCGGCCCGGGCTTGCCGTCCTTGCCGGGCGTGCGCGCCATGACCACCATGAGCTCGGCCACGGTGCCGTTCGTGATCCACAGCTTCTCGCCGTTCAGGATCCAGCCGTTGCCATCGGGCGCCGGCATGGCCACCGTCGACATGCGCGCCGGGTCGGAACCGACTTCGTTCTCGGTGAGCGCGAACGCCGAGATCGCGCCCTTCGCGAGGCGCGGCAGGAAGCGCTTCTTCTGCTCGGGGGTGCCGAACATCTTCACCGGCCCGGGCACGCCGATCGACTGGTGCGCCGACAGCAGCGCCACCAGCGGCGCGCTCACGGTGGAGATGAGCGACATCGCGCGGCAGTACGTGTACTGCGAGAGCTCGAGCCCGCCGTACTCGCGCGGAATCTTGATGCCGAACGCGCCGATGTCGCGCAGGCCCTGGATCGTCTCCTCGGGGATGCGCGCGTCGCGCTCGATGCGCTCGGCGTCGACCTTCTCGCGCACGAACTTCTCGAGCACCGCCAGGAACTTCTCGGCGCGCTGCTGCTCCTCGGCCTCGGGCTCCGGCCACGGATGGATGAGCCCCAGGTCGAGCTTGCCCAGGAACATCTCGCGCACGAACGACGGCGCTTCCCACGTGGTCTCGCGCGCACCTTCGGCCACCGCGCGGGCCTCATGCTCGCTCACCTGCGGCTTCTTCGTATCGGTCATGGCTGGACTCTCATGGACTCGGGTTGGCGGTGCCCTCGTGGCACCTGCCCGCGCGCGACATTAGACCTTGGGCGCGAACGTGCGCCAATGGTCCAGTGGAGCCCGGCGGGTGATCCTGTCCCATGGGTCTTCGGACGTCCGGGGCCCCTACTGAAGTGCTGTCGGCGGGCGGCCCGCGGCCGCCGCCGGCGCCATGCGCGCGGCGGGCACCCACCGCTCCCAGCCGTCGTGCTCGTGCCCGAAGCGGAACGCGCCGGGGTGCATGGCCTCGGCCAGGCACTCGGCCGCCTCGACCACGCGCGGCCCCGGCCGGTTGAAGAGCGCATTGCCGTCGCCGAGGAACACCTGCCCCTCGCGCACCGCGCGCAGCGCGTTCCACCCGGGGTGCGCGGCGAGCACGGCCATCTCCGAGCGCGTGCGCTCGAGTCCGAAGCCGCAGGGCGTGACCCAGATGAGGTCCGGGTCGGCCGCCGCGAGCTGCTCGAACTCGATGACGCCCGCGTGACGGCCGGCCTTCCCCAGCACGTCGTCGGCCCCGGCCAGCGCCAGGAGCTCGGGAGTCCAGTTCCCCGCCACCATGAGCGGATCGATCCACTCGATGCACGCCACGCGCGGCCGCGTGCGGCCCTGCGTGCGCTCGGCGAGCCCGCGCAGGCGTTGCACACCGCGCTCGGGCACGCCGAGCGCCGAGGCGATCGCGCGCATGTCGACCCATACGTCGGCGAGCGAGTCCGGTTTCATCGACACGATGGCCGGACGCGACGGTAGCGCGGCGCGCACCGCCTCTTCCACATCCGCGAGGCTCACCGCGCACACCTCGCACTGCACCTGCGTCACGAGCAGG
The DNA here is from genome assembly GCA_040081365.1 of Candidatus Eiseniibacteriota bacterium. Classification (GTDB taxonomy): domain Bacteria; phylum Eisenbacteria; class RBG-16-71-46; order RBG-16-71-46; family RBG-16-71-46; genus JAIOPA01. The sequence continues at coordinate 3,412 of JBEBGT010000064.1, forward strand.
TCGGGTTCGAGCGCGGCCAGTCGTTCGGAATCGACCGTGTAGACCGACAGGGCCTGTGAGACGAGCGCGCGCACGCTGCGGTCGATCTCGCCCGATGGGCGGCCGGCGTCGATCCGCGCCGCCGTGACGCTGGGCAGCTTCAGCACCCACGCCGGGTGGTCGCACTCGTGCGAGCGGCCGACCAGGCGGTCGCCGCAGTCCAGAGCGCAGACGATCTCGGTGCCGGAAGCGAGCAGCGTGACGACGCGACGGGGGGCCAGGGCAACCTCCACGGCTGGGAGACGGGGATGTTCTACGCGGCAGCACGCGGCGGGACGGCCAGGGACACGGGAGTCCGGCACACCCGGGGCGGGGCGTGCGCTCAAGTCTTCTACCCCGCAGGTCGCGATTTTCGCCCGCGCCATGGACCGGCTTCACAAAGCCCGGATAGAATCCCGGGCAGCCGGCCCGACCGGGCCCCCACCTCCCACGGCACATCGAGCTCGAGGACACCATGCGGATCGCCCCGAACCTGCTGACCATCGCTCTCCTCACCCTGATCCCGGCCGCCGCGGTCTCGGCGACCGACACGGGTGCGCGCAAGCCGCCGGTCCAGCTGTCTTCACCCTACGAGCGGATGCTGCGCGAGCAGATCGCGAATGGCCGCGTCCTGCCGCCGTCCGTGCGCGAGCGCTTCGGGCTCGACGTCGCGCTCGAGGAGGGTCCGCCGGCGGACGCTCCGCTCTCCGAAGGCGCCCGGCCGTTCGGTGCGGCGCGCGCCCAGGCCATCTCACTCGGACCCGATCATCAGGCGAACAACACCGCGGGCGATGTCTCCTGCCCCGGCTGTGGCGGCCGACCGCTGTCGCAGTCCGAGACGACCGTGGCGGCCTGGGGCGACCAGGTCGTCGCCGGGTGGAACGACTCCAAGGGGTTCTGCGTGGGCGCAGTGCAAGGCTGGGGGACGTCCTCCGACGGCGGCCAGACGTTCACGGACCAGGGCGACGTCCCGGCGCTGCTCACGGGCGGACGCTACCGCGGCGACCCGGTGCACTTCGTGGACAGCAGTAACGGTGAGTTCTATGTGCTCGGGCTCTACGAGGAGACGCCCGCGACCGGCTCCGGGCTCGCGATCATGAACGGCCATTTCGCCGGCAGCACGTTCGTCATCGACGGTAACCGCAAGATCCTCGCGGGCGGTGCGGACTTCCTCGACAAGGAATGGGGCTGCGTCGATCCGGTGAGTCACACGATCTACGTGACCTACTCGCGCTTCGTGGGCGGTGGCACCTCCCAGATCGAACTCGTCCGCTCCACGGATGGCGGCACCACGTGGAGCGCGCCGTTGTTGCTGCATGATGCGGCGCAGAACGGGCTCGTGCAGGGCTCGCGCCCGATCATCGGTGCGTCCGGCGAACTGATCGTGTACTGGTACGAGAGCTTCACCACGTTCGCCTCGCCGTTCAGCAAGCACCACGTGCGCATCTCGACCGACGGCGGCCTCAGCTTCGGACCCGACATCGTGGCGAGCACGTTCATCGAGAACTTCACGACCGGCGGCGCCGGCTATCGCCGCGGCTTCGCGCCGACGTTCGCGAGCATCGCCGTCGACAAGTCGAACGGCCCGCACCGTGGGCGCATCTACCTGGCGTGGGACGAGACGGTGAACGCCTATGACGCCCCGGCGCCGTCGCTCGGCGACGAGTCCGAGGTCGAGGTGAACGGCACGTTCGCGAACGCGACGCCATTCAATGTGGGGCAGCGGCTGCGCGGCGGCTTGACGGCGAACACCGACTCGCTCGACCTGTGGCGCTTCACGGGCACGGCGGGCCAGACGGTGTACTTCCGCACGGACTCCTCGACCGCCAACGCCAACTTCCAGATGCGCATCCAGTGCGTCTCGGACACGGCCCTGTTCCAGAGCATGCGGTTCCTGGCGTTCAACATCGGTGCCAGCTCGAACTTCCTCGCCTACACGCTGCCCTACTCGGGCACCTACTACCTGCGCATGTTCCGCTCGGCCGCCGGCACCGCGAACTATCGCCTGCTGACGTCGTTCGACACGCCGAGCGCGGGGGAACGCGCGCGCGACCATCGCGACCAGTTCGTGTGCTGGTCCGACAACGGCTCGGCGTGGAGTCCACCCGTCCGACTGGTCGACAGCCCGACGGGCAATGACGGCTTCTTCCCCGAACTCGCGGTGGACTCGCTCGGGCGAGTGCACGCCTACTGGCACGACTGGCGCGATGGCGGGCCGTGCGGCGCCGAGTCGGCCGAGTACATGGTGTCGTCCGGCGATGGCGGGGCCACGTGGGGCCCGAACCTGCGAGTGAGCGACGCCAACTCGTTCTGGACCATCAACGCCTGCGGCAGCGCCAACCAGGGGGACTACCAGGGCATCACGACCGAGGGCTTGCGCGTCATGCCCACTTGGGCCGACGCGCGCAACGGCGACGCCGACGTGTTCACGGAGTCCGTGCTGCGCCACTTCACCCCGGACTGCGGCGCGGCCGAGCACATCCAGGCACCGGCGAGCTCGTCGTCGATCGGCTTCGTGTGGACGAATGACGGCAACGTGGAGGCCGACATCGCGTGGCAGGTCAGCGACGGCGCCGGCTGGATCACTTCGGTGACGGGCGGCGCCAGTGGCCATGGCCTGGTGGCGGCGAACACGCCGGGCAGCATCCTCGTGGACGTCACCACCCCGGGCGTCTGCTCCCCCACGCAGGACACGATCCGAGTGGTGTTGCAGGACCTGCGGGTGCCGGGCGACTTCGACACCTGCCGGCTGGTGATCACCTGCGCGACGCTCGGGGCCCCGGGCCCGACGCTCCAGCTCGGCTTCGAGCGCCCGCGGCCGAACCCCAGCACGGGCCGCACGCTGTTCACGTACACGCTGCCGCGCGAGGGGGACGTGCGGCTGCGGCTGCACGGCGCCAGCGGCCGGGTGATCCGCACGCTCGAGGACGGCACGCGCTCCGCCGGCGTGCACGCCGTGCGCTGGGATGGGCTCGACGAGCAGGGTCGCCGGGTGCCGCCGGGGGTGTATTTCGCCCGGCTCGAAGCGGGTGGGCGCGAACTCCGGCAGGTCCTGACGGTCCTGCGGTGAACCGCCCGGGCTGCCCCCGGCCACCGGGGGCAGTCCGGGGCCTGACGAAGGCTTGTCCGCCCGTCGCCGGTTCGGGTATCCTGCCGCGCCCTCCGGAGGCAGGGGTCCCCCCGTCCCCGGCGGTCATTCTGTTTCCCGGACACCAGGCCGCCACCTACACGCCGCACCCCGCGTGGCCTCGGTCGACGGGCCGACCGGCGTTCCGCCGGCAGCCTCACCCCTGATCAGGAGCCGACGATGACCTTGTTCCGCACCGCGGGCGCCGCCCTGCGGAAGTCCTTCTTGCCCGCTCTGTTCGCCGCGTTGGCCGCGGCACTGCTGCCGGCCGCCGCGTTCGCGAGCGAGCTGGACCTGCAGCTTCCCACGCTCGATCCCGCCCAGCGCCAGATGCTGCTCATCGGCCTCGGCGTGTGCGTCGCCGGCATGCTGTTCGGCCTGATGATGTTCAATCAGGTCAAGGCGATGCCGGCGCACAAGTCGATGCTCGACGTCTCGAACATCATCTACGAGACGTGCAAGGCCTACCTCCTGAAGCAGGGGCAGCTGCTCGTCGTGCTCGAGCTCTTCATCGGCGTGTGCATCGTCTACTACTTCGGCTTCCTGCAGCACATGGATGCCATGCGGGTCGCGACGATCCTCGCGTTCTCGGTGCTGGGCATCCTCGGCTCGTACGGCGTGGCGTGGTTCGGTATCCGCATGAACACGTTCGCGAACAGCCGCACGGCATTCGCGTCGCTCAAGGGCAAGCCGCTGCAGGTGTACGAGATCCCGCTGCAGGCCGGTATGAGCATCGGCGTGCTGCTGATCTGCGTCGAGCTGCTCATGATGCTCGCGATCCTGCTGTGGGTGCCCGCCGATCAGGCCGGTGCCTGCTTCCTCGGCTTCGCGATCGGCGAGTCGCTCGGCGCCTCGGCGCTGCGTATCGCCGGCGGTATCTTCACGAAGATCGCCGACATCGGCTCCGACCTCATGAAGGTCGTGTTCAAGATCAAGGAAGACGATCCGCGTAACCCGGGCGTCATCGCGGACTGCACCGGCGACAACGCCGGTGACTCGGTCGGCCCCACGGCGGACGGCTTCGAGACCTACGGCGTGACCGGTGTCGCGCTCATCTCGTTCATCGCCCTCGCGGTCATCCCCGAGCACAAGGCCACGTTCCTCGTGTGGATCTTCGTGATGCGCGTGCTCATGATCATCACGTCGATCGTGGCGTACATGGGCAATGCCGCGGTTGCGCGTGCGCAGAACACGGGCAAGGACAAGATCGACTTCGAGGCGCCGCTCACCAGCCTCGTCTGGGTCTGCTCGATCCTCTCGATCATCGTGACCTTCGCGGCGTCGTGGTACCTGCTCCCCGAGGCCCAGTTCGGTGGCCTGTGGAAGACGCTCTCGATCATCATCTCGTGCGGCACCATCGCCGCGGCGGTGATCCCCGAGTTCACGAAGGTGTTCACGAGCGCGCACTCCCGCCATGTCCAGGAGGTCGTCGCGGCCTCCAAGGAAGGCGGCGCCTCGCTCAACATCCTGTCGGGCCTCGTGGCCGGCAACTTCTCGGTGTTCTGGAAGGCGCTCACGCTGGCCGTCCTGCTGTTCCTGTCCTACAAGTTCTCGGCCCCGATCAACGACTACCTGAACCCCGGCATGCCGTACGGTGCGGTGTTCGCGTTCGGTCTGGTCGCGTTCGGCCTGCTCGGCATGGGCCCGGTCACGATCGCCGTCGACTCGTACGGCCCGGTCACGGACAACGCCCAGTCGATCTTCGAACTGTCGCAGGTCGAGTCGACGCCGGGTGCGGCCGAGGAGATCCAGAAGCAGTTCGGCTTCAAGCCCGACTTCGAGAAGGGCAAGCACTACCTCGAGGACAACGACGGCGCCGGCAACACGTTCAAGGCGACCGCCAAGCCGGTGCTCATCGCCACGGCCGTCGCCGGTGCGACCACCATGCTGTTCTCGATCATCCTCACGCTCCAGAAGCACTTCGGCGTCGACGCCATGGGCGCGCAGGTGTTCAAGCTCGACCTGCTCGACCCGTATGTGCTGCTGGGCCTGCTCATGGGCGGCGGCACGGTGTACTGGTTCACCGGCGCTTCGATCCAGGCCGTGACCACGGGTGCCTATCGCGCGGTCGAGTACATCAAGAAGAACATCAAGCTCGACTCCGCCGAGGCCGCCAGCATCGAGACCTCGCGCACGGTCGTGCGGATCTGCACCGAGTACGCCCAGGCGGGCATGTTCAACATCTTCATGGTCATCTTCTGCCTGACCATCGCCTATGCGTTCTTCAACCCGGTGTTCTTCATCGCCTACCTCGTCAGCATCGCCGTGGTGGGCCTGTTCCAGGCCATCTACATGGCGAACGCCGGCGGCGCGTGGGACAACGCCAAGAAGGTCGTCGAGGTCGAGTTGCACGCCAAGGGCACCGATCTGCACGACGCCTCGATCGTCGGCGACACCGTCGGCGACCCGTTCAAGGACACCTCGTCGGTCGCCCTGAACCCGATCATCAAGTTCACGACGCTGTTCGGCCTGCTGGCGGTCGAGATGGCGGTCGCGAACCCGGGCATCGTGGTGCCGGTGGCCACGGTGTTCATGCTGATCGCGCTGTTCTTCGTGTACCGCTCGTTCTACGGGATGCGCATCTCGTCCAAGTAGTCGGCGGTCCCGGAGTCGTCCGCGCAGCCCCCGGTGGGACCACCCACCGGGGGCTTTCGCGTGCCCGCGCCCCGCGGCCACCCTGGGGCGGACGCGGGACGCCGCGGTCCGCGCCAGAAGGCGGACAGGCGAGAGCGCATTCTCACAGGAACCACTCGGGGTCGGGGGCCCTACCCGGCGCACCGTGCCGCCGCACGCGGGGGCGCCAACTCGATCGCCGGGAACGCGTTCGGCCGTTTTCCACCATCGTTCGGCCTCGCTTCACGCCGCGCTCGTCGGTCCCGAAATTGTTTGCATCCTGCAATGCCTTGGCTATCCTGTGGCCTCATTCCGTTCCTTGGCCACGAGGGCTTCCCCCATGCTGCGTTCGCGCCTGACGACCCTGGTACGCCTCGCCGCGCTTATGGCATTGGTGCTGACCGTCCCAACGGTACACGCCGCAACGGTTTCCAACCTTCAGGCTGTCCACCGCAGCGGGCAGACCTTCATCACCTGGGACAACATCCCGGGCAGCGGCTGGCTGTACCATGTGTACGCCTCGCCCACGCCGATCCAGGAAGTCGCGGCACTCGACAACGCCACCGAGCTGGCGATTGTCGGTGACCACAGTTCGGTGGACCAGCGTATCTCGATGCTGCTCGGCCAGACGATGACGTTCCGCATCGATCCCGGCCAGGCCCCGCTGCCCCTGAGCCGCGGGCTGTTCGTGGCGACGCCGGTCGCGAGCCAGTACACGTTCTATGTGGTCATCGCCCAACAGGTCGGGATGCGCGAGGACCGCACGCTGGTCCCCGGGCAGAACCTGCTGCCGGACCCGGTCTCCGAGCGCATGGACCGCCCGCGACCGGTGTGGCAGCGCCGCCTGACCTCGCCCGCGGGCGAGGATTACGTCCTCTGGACGGCCAACTCGGGCACGCCCCTGTTCCCCGCCATGTGCAACGCCCCGGGCCGCGCGTTCCACGTTGGCATCATCCCGGGCCAGAAGGGCGGCGCGCTGCTGCTGCATGGCCACGGCCGCGGTGGCAACTTCTTCAACTCGTTCCTCGGTACAGGCACGCCGGGCGAATGGGTGATGTCGATCGATGACTATCTGCCGACCGGCGACTACTCCTCGTTCTACTTCGGCTACGAAGCGAACTACGACACCGAGCAGCCGCTCAACGTCCCGCGCACGGACGGCGGCATGGTCGTGGATTACACCGAGCAGCGCGTTCTGTACCTGCTCGACTGGGCGAACGAGACCATGCCGCACGATCCGCAGCGCGTGTACGCGATGGGCGTGTCGATGGGCGGCTCGTTCGCGTTCTTCCTGGCGTGGCACCACCCCGACAGGATCGCGGGCGCGCTGTCGGTGATCCCGAAGATCTGTCTGGCCTACCGCCCGGACGTGTTCCCCGAGTTGCGGACGTCGCTCGACCGCCTGTGGGGTTCACCGGACCTCGATCTGCCCACGACGGCGGGCGAGCGCGTGTTCCAGTGGATGGACGGTCGCGAGCAGGCGCGCATCGAGCGCCACCGCGGCTCGGCGCCCATCGTCGGCTTCGCCGGCCTCAACGACAATGTCGTCGGCTGGGGCGAGAAGGTCGCCTACTTCGAGAGCATGGAGGCGAACCGGGCCGGTGGCTCGTGGTTCTGGGACCAGCGCGGGCACTACACGCCGCACGAACAGACCGAGTGGTTCCCGATGATGGCGACCCGGCAGCTCTACAAGTACCGCATCGACCGCAGCTATCCGGCGTTCTCGAACTGCTCCACGAACAGCGACCCGGGCACGGGCGACCCCGTGACGGCGGATCCCATCGGCAACATCAACGGTGCCGTGGACTGGATCGAGGACTCGGTCGGCGACGAGTGGTTGCGTTGGGACATCTCGCTGCGCACCCGCCCGCTCGTCACGCAGGACGGCGTGCTCGGTGCCCCGGAGTCGCTCTTGGTCGACGTGACCCCGCGCCGCCTGCAGCGTTTCCTCGTGGCTGAGCGCGTGGCCTATCTCTACGAGGTCCGCCGCACCTCCGACGAGGCGCTGGTCCAGTCGGGGATCGTGACCCCCGACAACGACGCCGTGATCACGGTCCCGCAGGTGAAGGTGTTCGCCCAGGGCACACGGCTCACCCTCATGCCGACCACGACGACGGGCGTCGACCCGTCCACCGCGGGCCTCCGCCGCCCGCACCTGTCGCTGTCGCGCAACCCCGTCCAGGGCAAGGCGTCGCTCGTCATCGCCTGGCCGGGCGAAGGGGACGCGAGCGTGGACCTGTTCGACATGCAGGGGCGCGTCGTGCGCCACGAGTTCGCGGGCGTGGCGCGCGGGCACCTCGAGCGCACGTTCCGCACCGACGGCCTCGCACCGGGCGTGTACATGATCACCGCTCGCCAGGGTTCCACGCGCAGCACCAAGCGTGTCACCGTCCTCCACTGACTTCGGTTCTCGAAGCGCGACGGCCCGGCTCCCCGAACGGGGAGCCGGGGCGGGGGGGGGGGGGGGGGGGGGGGGGGGGGGGGG
>JBEBGT010000525.1:0-3094 GCA_040081365.1 Candidatus Eiseniibacteriota bacterium
GACCTGCACCTGCTGGATGACCGGGTCGTAGCCGATCGCCTGCAGCTTCACCTGGTACGTCCCGACGGGAACACCCGCGATGATGAACGCACCGTTCTCATCGGTCTGCGTGCCCTGCTTGGTGCCAAGGACGACGACGTTGGCATACGAGACGGGGTCCTTCCCCTTCTCGGTGGCCTTGCCGGCGATGCGGCCGGTGGTCGCGCCGGCGGCGGCGGGCGCAGGAGTGGCCGGTCGTGTCTGCGCGATCGCCATCACCGAGATCCCGAGCAGCGAGAGCACGGTGAACAGCGTCAGCAGAAAGCGTCTGGCGGTACCGAACATGGGTGGGAGCCCTCCCGAAGAAACCATCGAAGCGTGAGATCGAAGGACGGTCGAGACTTGGGTTGTTCCGGATTATCCGGGACAAGGTGCCAACATCCAGCGCCGGTGTCAACGCGTTTCCATGCCCCAACTCGTTCCTGAGACAGGAGTTCCGGATGCGCGCACACCGGTTGAAGATGAACCTGGGGGGGGACGGAGCAGTGGAGCCACTGAGGGAGAGGCTCGCTCGACAACGCACGCGTGGGTACGCGGAAAACTGACCCTGTCACCGCTGCAGTGACCGAGGATCGTACGCCCGTCACAGGGGAATATCGGCGAACGTCCGCTGGAGGTCAAGCCCCAATCGGACGAACGCGGTGGAGCTCCCCCGGCCCATGCGAAAGCCCCCCGGGGACGCGACGGCGGACCGGGGGGCTTTCGGGTGCCACGGGAACGGCTAGAACGCCCAGTGGAGCTGGGCCGCCATGTGGTGCCGGTTCTGGCGCTCGTCCGCGGGGTCGTTGTCATCGCGACCGCGGAACTCCACCGTGTAGCCGGTCTCGAGCGACCAGCGCGAGGCCGCCGGCGAGTAACCGAGGCCGAACGAACCGGCGTTCGCGATGTACTCGTTGAGCGTGGTGAAGTCATCCTCGTCGACCGAACGGTAGGCGTAGCCCAGGCGCAGCTTCATCTGCGCGCCCAGCGGACGCTCGAGGCCCGCGCGGATGTCGTACGCGATGCGGCGCGGGCCCTCACCCACGATCGTGGCGGAGCGCATGTCACGGCTCCAGTGATACTCGACACCCACCGTGGTGCGACCCAACAGGTAGCTGGCGCCACCGCCCGCGGCCACCGCCCAGCGGCGCGACTCGTCGTGGCCGATGCTATCGGGGAACGCCAGCGTGTCGGCGTTGGGGCGGTTGAACGCCGTGTTCATGAAGCGATTGAACGAGGTCGGGTCCGTGGCCTCGGGCGGGTCCACGGTGATCTTGTGCGCGCCGGTCTGCAGCACGCCGGCGAGCACCGCCTTGCCCGGACTCCAGCGCACACGTGCGCGCAACTCGCTCGACTTCTCCTTGCGCGTGAGCAGGTTGCCGCGGCCACTCAGGGCCTCGACGCCCACGCCGGCGCTGGTGGTGAAGCGCCAGTCCTGCTCGGAGTCCGACACGCGGCCGGTGCCCTCGACGCCGAACTCGAGATCGCGGCCCAGGCCGCCGATGAGCGCGGCACGGCCGACCCAGTACGGCCGGGTCTCCTGCGTCTCGGACTTGGAGCGCTTGAGCTCATTGAGGGCCACGATGCGATTGCCCTCGTGCTCGAAGCCGAGCGCGAACTTGCCGCGCTTGCCGATCGAGTACGCCGAACTCAGACCGTACGCACTGGTCGTGACGGTGACTTTCGTGGGCTCGAACTCGCTCGGCGGATCGAGCTGGGTGCCGGTGAGGTCGATCCACTCCCCCGAGGCGTTCTTGACGATGCTACGGTACTGGTCTTCCACGGTTTCGCCACGGAAGCGCAGGTGCGCCGCCCACGACACGTGGCCATGGAAGAAGCGCGGCAACGTTCCGCCGAGCACCCCCATGACCTCGGGATGGCTCAGGGCCTCGCGGTGCTCCACGTCGCTCGAGTACGGCTGGTCCCAGCGCAGGCCACTCAGGTCGCCGATCACGCCGAACGAGCTGCCGGTCTCGCGGTTGCGGTAGACGCCCTCGAAGCCGGCGGCGTTGGTGCGCGCGCCGAGGTTCTGGCGCTCGAGCCCGTTGCCGAGCCGGCGCACGGAGTAGAGCGCGCCGGTGCCGGGGCGGATGTCCATGGACGACGTGCTGTCGTCCGAGGCCAGTCCCACGGGCATGCCCGCGAAGTCCCACAGGTTGGTCTGGGTGTCCCGGTCCGGAGCGACGACCGAGAGCCCCCCCATGCCGAGCAGGCGCGGGCTGCGCGCCCCCGAGCCGGTGGACAAGTCCAGCGCATGCAGCGCCGGAGCGTAGTACTGAGCGGAAGCCGTCGCGGCGCCGAACACGGCAGCCAGCAACGACAGCGAAAACGCGCGCGGCAGGACCCAGCGCGTGGGGCTCATCCACTGCTCCTTTCCATCGCTCTCATGGACATCGGGGACACCGTGCGCATGCGGGACCACGGGCCTCCGCCCGAAGAGGCGAAAGCACGCACGGTCAACGAAGTGCCGGCGGATACTAGGAACGCCCCTCGGGGGTGTCAACGCAGTTCTCGCACCCGGGGCCGCCGGCCGGCCCCCGAAGCCACGCCGCGCGAGACGCACGGACTGCCAGCGAGCCAGTAGCGCCACGGCCACTCGGTGGCCCGGCGGATGCCGATCCGCGGCCCCGTGAGCACGCGGCCGCGGGCCCCGGCCACGGGTGCGGCCAGCCACAGCGGACCCCGGGTCAGGTCGAGCCCGTCGTGGCGGCGGTCGAGCCCCAGGACGCGCGCGAGCCGCCCGGGTCCGGCTGCCAGCCGGTGCGGCGCCAGCGCCGCGCGCGTCCGGGGGCGCGAGGCCGCGGCAGCCAACGCGTTCATCCCGGCCGCGCCCCGCACGGGTTCCAGCGCACGCACCAACACGGCCATGGGCCGGCCCTCGGGCCCGCACACGATGTTGAAGCAGTGGTGCATGCCGTACGTGAAGTAGACGTACGCATACCCCGGCGGCCCGAACATGACGCGGTTGCGCGGCGTCATGCCGCGCCAGGCGTGGCTCGCGGGATCGTCCGCACCACCGTAGGCCTCGGTCTCGACGATCGTGCCCACGAGCCGGCCGTGCTCGGGATCTGTCTCT
>JBEBGT010000065.1:0-11575 GCA_040081365.1 Candidatus Eiseniibacteriota bacterium
GAGATCGTGCCGGGTCGCGATGGTCTGCTGCACGTGTCCGAGATCGACTGGGGCCGCACCGAGAAGGTCGAGGACGTGCTGAACGTCGGCGATCTGGTGATGGTCAAGGTCGTGGACGTCGACCGGGACGGCAAGATCCGCCTGTCGCGTCGCGCCCTGCTCCCGCAGCCGGAAGGCTACGTGGGCGCAGGTGCCGGCAGCGGTGGGGGTGGCGGCCGCCGGGAAGGCGGACGGGACGGCGGTCGCGATCGCGATCGCGGCCCGCGTCGCCGCTAGTCGAAAGCCGCAGTGCGACGGCGGGTGGCCCCCACGGGCCGCCCGCCGTTCGTTCATCCCGGCAGGCTCGAGCACCGGGACTTTCATCGTCGTGACGACAGCCACCGGGCTCGACCGGCATACTGTCGTGCCACCACCCCGTGGTGCGGGCCCGCTCGGGCCCGGCCGCGGACCTGGTCCCTCGAGTCCTCGTCCCCGCCGGGGTGCTGTTGGCCCGGGACGGAAGTCGCGATGAGCGCAGCCGTTCACAAGACCGTTCTCGCCGATGGGCTCACCATCCTGTCGCAGACCCTGCGCGACCGCCGCACGCTGTCGTTGGGCGCATGGCTGCGTACGGGCGCGCGCGACGAGCCGCGCGAGCAGTTGGGCATCACCCACTTCCTCGAACACATGATGTTCAAGGGCACCGAGTCGCGCGACGCACGCGCGATCGCCGCCAGCCTGGAATCGCTGGGCGGCCACCTCGATGCGTTCACCACGCGCGAGAACGTGTGCTACACCGCGCGCGTGCTGTCGGAGCATCTGGGGCAGGCGGTCGACGTCGTGTCCGACCTGGTGTGCCGCTCGCGCTTCGACGACGCCGAGATCGAGCGCGAGAAGGGCGTGGTGCACGAGGAGATCCTGTCGTACGAGGACAACCCCGAGGCCATGGTCTCGGACCAGCTGTCCGAACAGCTGTGGGGCGACCACGCGCTTGGCCGGCCCATCCTCGGCACGGTGGACACGGTGAGCGCGTTCACGCGCGCCGGGATCGTGGCCGAGTTCGAGCGCCGTTTCCGCGCCAGCGAGATCGTGGTCGTGGCGGTGGGCGGGCTCGAGCACGCCGAGTTGGTGGATGCGGTCGGCAAGGGCTTCCGGCTGCCCGCCGGCGAGGCGCCCGCGCGCGACATCGCGCCGCCGCCGCATGCGCCCAGCGTGCGGCACGAGGACAGCGACCTGCAGCAGGTCTACCTGTCGTTCGGAGCGCGCGGGCTGTCGTCGTCGGATCCGGGCCGCTACGCACTGCGCGTGGCCGAGACGCTGCTGGGCGGCGGCATGAGCTCGCGTCTGTTCCAGCGCATCCGCGAGGACGCGGGGCTGGCGTACTTCGTGTCGACGTCGCTCGACTTCCTGCGCGACGGCGGCGCGGTGGGCATCGACCTCGGCGTGTCACCCGACAAGACCCGGCTGGCGCTGGGGCTGCTGCGCGAGGAGCTCGAGAAGCTGCTCGCCACCGGCCCCACGCCCGACGAGGTCGAGGCGGCCAAGATGCAGCTCAAGGGCTCCATCGTCATGGGGCAGGAGAGCGTGTCGAGCCGCATGTACCACGTGGCGCGGCAGGAGCTGCACCTGGGCCACCAGACGCCGACCGAGCGCCAACTCGAGCGCGTGCTGGCGGTGACGCGCGATGAAGTGGTCGCGGCATTGCAGGCGATGACCGCGCCGTCACGGTTCTCGCTCGCGGTCATGGGCCCGCACGGCGATCAGCCCATCACCGCGGCGGACTGGCCCACGGCCTGAGCGCGGGCCCCGGCCGCACACGGCCCTCGGCGGAGAGCGACGCCGAGGGCCGTGTGCGTTCCGATGCGCCACGCATGTGGGGCCGGCTCACCAGCGATAGCCCGCCTTCACCATGCGCTCGCCGGCCTCGCGGCAGCGCGCCTCGTCGACGCACAGCGCGATGCGCACGTAGCCCTCGCCGGCGTTACCGAAGCCGGAGCCGGGCGAGACCACGACGCCGGTCTCGTCGAGCAGGTCGGCCGTGAAGTCGAGCGAGTTCGAGAAGCCCTGCGGCAGCGGCAGCCACAGGTAGAGCGTCGCCTTCGGCAGAGCGAGAGGGGCCCCGAGCGGAGCGAGGGCGTCCACGAACGCCTGGCCGCGCTTCTTGTAGAGCGCCGAGGCATCCGCGCAGTAGTCCTGCGGACCGTTCAGGACGGCGAGGCCGGCGCGCTGAATGGCCATGAACACCCCGAAGTCCATGTTCGACTTGATGCGCGTCAGGTTCGCCACGATGTCGGCGTTGCCCGCGGCGAAGCCCAGGCGCCAGCCCTGCATGGAGTAGCTCTTCGAGAACGAGTGGAACTCCAGCGTGCGTTCCTTGTCGCGGTCGTGCTGCAGGAACGAGCGCGCGCGGTACGACGGGTCGAGCGGCAGGTCGCAGTAGGCGATGTCGCTGACGACGAACAGGTCGTACTGGCGCGCGAACGCCAGCACGTCGTCGTACATCTGGGCGGTCTCGGTGCCGCCCGTGGGATTGTTCGGGAAGTTGAGGAAGATCACCTTGGCGGCGCGTGCATCCGCCTCGGAGATCGCGCCGAGGTCGGGGCGGAACTGGTTCACCGCCAGCAGCGGCACTTCCACCGTGCGCACCTGCGCGAGTGCGGCGACGCCCAGGTAAGCCGGGTAGCACGGCGTGCACAGCAGGATCGTGTCGCCGGGGTTCAGGTGGGCGAGGAAGAACTTGGCGATGCCCTCCTTGGAGCCGACCAGCGCCATGGCTTCCTTCTCGCTGTCGATGCCCACCCCGAAGCGCTTGCCGTACCAGCCGGCCACGGCCGAGCGGAACTCCGGCAGCCCGTTGAACGAGGGGTAGCGGTGGTTCTGGACCTTGGGGTCGACCAGTGCAGCCTGCATGGCGTCCAGGGCCACCTGCGGCGGCCGGATGTCGGGGTTGCCCACCCCGAGATCGATCACGTCGACGCCCTGGCGCAGCTTCTCGTCGCGATTCTGGAACACCTTCGCGAGCGTGTAGGGCGGCACGTTCTGCAGCCGTTCCGACGGCGCAAGACGAGGTTTGACAGGCGATTGGCTCGACGACATAGTGACACCCCCGATGGCCGCTCAGCAACGGCACTGGACTTGCGTTGTTCGAGTGCATGAACGACTGCACCGGACATACTAGAGAGGTCTCGCGCATGGGGCCAGTCGCCTCACGAGCCATCCCAAGAACGCTCCCGCTCCTGCTGGCGCTGGGCCTGTTCCTGCTGCCCGCCCCCGGCCGGGGCGATGAGCCCGAGCTGCCCGATAGCGCCGATTTCAAGCGCGCCGCGCTCGACACGCTCCCGGCGTCGGCCGAGCCGTTCCAGGCAGGGGAGTCCCTGCGCTTCTCGGTCCAGTACGGCTTCATCAAGGCCGGCAGTGCCTGGCTCGAGGTGCCCGAGGTCGCCGAGTGGCAGGGGCACAAGGTGTGGCGGCTCGTGGCGCGCGCCGAGTCGAACGGCTTCTTCGACAAGGTCTACAAGGTGCGCAACCGGATCGAGTCGTTCTGGGACCATGACGGGCGCTTCAGCCGGCGCTACTTCGAGGACCGGCACGAGGGTCACTACACCGCCAACGACACCATGGTCTACGAGCCCGACTCGCTGCGCATGCGCTACAAGAACGGCCAGACGTTCACGGTGCCAGGCCCGGTGCAGGACGCGTTGTCGTCGTTCTACACCACGCGCTTCCTGGCGTTGCCCGTGGGCGGCACGGTGACCTTCGGCTACCATGCGAGCCGGAAGACGGCGCCCATGGAGGTCCGCGTCCTCGGCCGTGAGCGCATCAAGACCCCGGCCGGCCGCTTCGACTGCGTGGTCATCGAGCCGCTGCTCAAGGCGGGCGGCATCTTCAAGAACAAGGGCCGGCTCGTGATCTGGCTCACCGACGATGCGCGCCGCATGCCCGTGCTCATGAAGAGCAAGGTCGCGATCGGCTCGGTGAAGGTCGTCCTCCAGGAGATCAAGACGGGCAGCTGAGCCCGAGGAGCACAGGGATGAGCCGCTACCGCGAAGCCGATCTGTCCAAGCTGACGCGCATGTCCGCCACCGAACGGCCCACCAAGGTCTCGGTGGCGGACTTCGCGCGTCCGCTCGATCCGCATGCCGCGGCCGCCGTGGTCGCTTCGCTGCCGGACCAGCTTGCCGCCCGCGCGCTGCGCGAGGTCGTGGCACGGATCGTCATGGCGCACCGTACCGGACGGCCGGTGGTGCTCATGCTCGGTGGCCACGTCATCAAAGTCGGGGTGACGCCCTGCCTCATCGACCTCCTCCAGCGCGGCGTGTTCACGCATGTCGCCATGAACGGCGCCGCGGCCATCCACGACGTGGAGATCGCCCGAATGGGCCGCACGTCCGAGGATGTCGAAGCCAACCTGTCGAGCGGCACGTTCGGCATGGTCGACGAGACCGGCGGGTTCATGAACCGGGTCGCGGTGCAGGCGGCGCGCGGCGCCGAGGGCCTGGGGGAGGCGTGGGGGAACGAACTCGAGCGCGAGCGGGCTCCGCACCGCGACGTCAGCCTGTTGGCCCGCTCGGCCCGCCAGGGGGTGCCCGCCACCGTGCACGTGGCGATCGGCACCGACACGATCCACTACGACCCGGCCTGTGACGGCGCCGCCCTGGGGGCGGGCAGCCTGCGGGACTTCCGGATCCTGGCGGCCACGCTGGCCGAGGCCCGGGGCGCGGTCGTCCTCAACCTCGGCTCCGCGGTTCTCATGCCCGAGGTGTTCCTCAAGGCGCTGGCGGTGGCTCGTAACCTCGGGGCCGTGCTCGAGGGGCTGACCACCGTGAACCTCGACCAGATCCAGCACTATCGGCCCCGGGTCAATGTCGTCGAGCGGCCGACCCGATCCCCCGGGGCGCAGGGCTATTCTCTCACCGGGCATCACGAGATCATGGTCCCCCTCCTGTGTGCCGCGGTGGCTGCCGAATTGGCTTGAGTGCAGTTTGCAGGCCGCCGATACCGCCAACGCGTCGAGGGCGGTCTCACACCGTTGACTTGGGCCATACCACACTCCATACTCAGGGTGCGCTGCCCCCCCAGTATCCGACTGTGGTGGCCGAGTTCATGAGGCGGAGGATCTCCCCAGACGCACGTTGCTACTCCATCGCGACACGACCAGACAGAAGTCCTGAAGGCCATGTCGTCGAAGTGTGAGCCGGGCTCATGCCCGGAGCTCGTGAACGTCTGACCCGCCATGGCGTCGCCTCGCGCGGCGCAGCGAACAGCGCACGCGTTCCGGACGAGCCGTAACCTCGGGAGATCGCGTGAAGCTTCGTACACTCCTCCTGCTTGCCGTGTGTTGTGCCGGCTGGCCGGCTGTGGCCTCTGCGAACACCGCGCTGACGCCGGCGGATTCCGCGGCTATGGACTGGAGCCGGGTGCCGGAGTACCGCATCGTCCCGGGGGACAAGCTCGTCCTCGAGTTCGGGCGCCGTCCCGACGGCCAGATCGATTTTCGCGAGACCCGCGTGCGGCCGGACGGCCGCATCACGTGTTCCCCGCCGGGGACGTGGTCGCGGCCGGACTCACGCCGATGGAACTGCAGCGCAACATCATCGCGCTGCTGTCCGCCGACCTGAAGCTGCCGCGCGTGGTGGTGAACGTGGTCGAGGTCGCGGGCAACGTCGTGCACGTGCTCGGCCGCGTCGACAAGCCCGGCAGCTATCCGGCCGGTCCGTTCGTCACCGTGATGCAGGCGGTCACCGCCGCCGGCGGGCTCAAGGACGACGCGGCGCGCAACAGCGTGCTGCTGTTCCATCGCGATGGGGCGCACACCGTGGCCGTGTCGCGCATCCGGCTCGACCGCCTGCTGAAGGGCGACGATCTCGCCGACGCCGTCGTGGGCCGCTTCGACGTCATCTTCGTGCCGCGCTCGACCATCGGCAACATCAGTGTGTTCGCCGCCCAGTTCCTGCAACCCATCGGGGGCGTGATGTCCAGTTCGCTCGTGGGTTGGGAGCTGTTCAACCTCGACCGCGTCTTCGTGACGCGCGTCGTCCGGGATTGACGAGGGTCTCGACATGAACCAGCCTCCGGTTTCGGGTCCCGCGCCGCAGCTCGTCCGCCAGGCCACAGCCCGCGAGTTCCTCGCGGTGCTGTTCCGGCGCAAGTGGATCATCATCGGGCTCTTCCTGGTCACGACGGCGACCGTGCTGAGCGTGGCCCTCACGACCCCGACCTACTACCTGTCGTCCGGGCGCATCCTCGTGAAGCGCGGCGAGCGCCAGAGCGTGCTGCGCCCCGATCGCCAGATCTTCAGCGATTGGGAGCAGGAGCTGGGCAGCGAGATGCAGATCATCAAGAGCGTGCCGATCGTGAAGCGCGCGCGTGAGATCATGGCGGCCGAGTCCAAGAAGCTGAACCAGCCCATGACGCTCGAACCGGCCAGTATCGACGTCGAGGTGATGGGCAAGTCGAATGTCATCGCCGTCGGTTACACGTCGCTGGATCCCACGGTCGCTCAGGTCGCCTGCACGGCGGTGATGGACGCTTACATCGAGTACCGGCGCCACCGTATGACCGCTGACAGCCCGCAGGCGTTCTTCGACAAGGGCGTGGAGGACCTCGAGGCCCAGATCGCCGCGCTCCTCGAGGATCGCCGCCGGTATGCCGAGCAGACCGGTGTGGCCGCGCCCGTGGCGCAGACCCAGGCCTGGCTGTCCCAGCTCAGCAACCTCGAGAGTCGCCGGAGCGAGCTGGCCGCCGATCTCGCCGCCGCGCAGAGCGTCGAGGGCGCGATGCGACGGATGCAGACCGACACCGACATCGACCTGCCGACGTTCGATGGCGTGAACCAATACACCAACGAGTCCGCGCTGGTGACGCTCAAGAACCGCGTGGTGGACCAGCAGGCCAAGATCGCACTGCTCAGTGAGACGTTGCGCGACGACTCCCCGGAGGTCATGGGCGCCCGCCAGACGCTCGAGACCTTGCAGGGCATGCTCAAGAAGGAAGTCGAGTCGCGCGTCCGCATGGCGGGTTCGCGCGTCCAGCAGTTGCAGAGCCGTGTCGCCGTGCTCGATCAGGAAGTCGCCTCGATCCGCCAGCAGCTCGTGGGCGCGCCCGAGGACCTCAAGAAGATGGACGAGCTCGACGGCGAGATCGTGAACCTGCGTTCGCGACTCCGGGAGCTGAGCGGTGCTCGCGATCAGGCGAGCATCACCGCGAACACGTCCCAGGATGTGAACGTGGTCCTGCTGGCCCCCGCCGGCATCGCCGTTGCTTCGAACCCGCTCGACGTCGTGCGCCTGCTGCTGGCGCCGGCGTTCAGCCTGCTGGTCGGGGTCGCGATCGCGTTCTTCGTGGACGGACTCGACCTCACGGTTCGCACGGCGAACCAGGCCGAGGAGTTCTTGGATCTTCCCGTGCTGGCGTCGCTCTCCGAGCGCCGCCGCCGTAGCGGTTAGCGAGAGGGACCCCGCTCATGACCCGCATCTACGATGCCCTCAAGAAGGCCGAATCCAGCCGCACGAGACTGGGACTGGGCCCCGCGCCCATCGGTGCCGCGCCCGGTCAGGAACATCACGCCGGCTGGGGGCAGGCCGCCCCGGATCCCGCGCTGGCCCCGCTGCCGCTCGTGGGCGGCGTGGACCTCACCGAGGATGCCATCCGCGAGACCAGCGCGCTGCGCCTGAATCTCGAGAGTGCGCTGGGTGAGCGCGCGCTGCGCGCCGTGATGTTCTCGAGCGCCCAAGGTGGTGAGGGCACGTCGACCGTGGCGCTGCAGTTCGCCCAGTCGCTGGCGCACGGCAGTGCGCGTGTGCTGTTCGTGGACGCACATGCGCGCCGGCCGGTCTGCTTCGCGGACGACACACAGCGGTATGCGGTGCTGGACCCCAAGGTGGCGTCGGCGCACATGGCCGGCGTCATGACCCCGAACCTGGCGGCGATCCCGGTCACCGAGGAAGCGGCCCGCACGGGCAATGTCTCGGCGGCCAGCATCCGCGGCATCGTCGATGCCGCGATGGGCGTCTTCGACTGGATCATCATCGACGGTCCGCCGGCGGTGGAATCGCCCGAGTCGGCTTCGATCGCGGCTCAGGTCGACGGTGTCGTCATGGTGCTGCACGCCGGCCGCGCGAAGCGCCCCGTCGTCTCGCGCGCCGTCGAGATGCTGCGGAAGTCGGGTGGGCGCGTGCTCGGTACCGTGCTCAACCGTCGTGTCCATGAGATCCCGGGGTTCATCTACCGCCGCATCTAGCCGTTTCCAGAGGTTCTGCCCGTTCATGCGCCGATCCCGCGAGGCCGCTCCCCGAACGCCCTGGCCTGCGCGCGTCGCCCCCCGGTGCGTCGAGGGGCGCGCGTGAACGCGTCGGCGCGCGCGCGTCTGGAGCCCGTGGCCCGGTCCGCTCCGGCCACGGGCTCCGGGCTTTCCGCCGAACTCGCGCCCGCGCTCACGCGCGCTCTGGAGTGGGCGGGCGACGAGGCGCTGGCCGTCGTGCTGTCGGGCAGCCACGCCCGCGGCGAGGCGGTGTGGGCCGAGGTGAGCGGGCAGCGCGTGAGCCTGAGCGACCTCGACGTCTACGCGATCCTGCGCGACGAGTCCGCGTGTGCGGCGGCACGCGAGCGTGCCCGTCGCTCGCCGTGGCGCCCAGATGGAGCCGTAGTGGCTCCGCTCGAGGTCGCCTTCGTGACGCTCGATGGGCTGGCGGCCATGAGCGCACGGCCCGGCACCGTGGAACTGGCCCGCTCGGGGCGCGTCATCGCCGGGGACCCGGGTGTCCTGGCGCGTCTGCCGGGCTGGCCGTCCGCTCAGGTGAGCGCCGAGGAGCGCCAGCTGCTGCTCGAGAACCGGGCGTTCGAGCTGCTTGCGGCGCACGATCCCGAACCGGGTGCGCTGGGCGGGCTGCTCGCGCGGCACGCCCTGATGAAGGCCGCGCTCGATGCCGCGGCGGCGCGCCTGCTCGCGCTGGGCGAGTGGCCCGCCGGTGCGGCCGCGCGTGTCGAGCGCGCACGCGAGTTGCCCGCCCCCGGCGGGCTGCCGTCGTGGCTCGAGGGCGCCTGGGCGGGCGGTGAGCCCTTGTGGCGCGAAGCGCTGGCGTGGCGCATGCCGGGCGCGCTGGCCACGCTTGGCGCGGCGGCGACCGCGGAGCGCCGCGCGGCCGTACGGCTGTGGTGCGTGGCGTGGTGGGAGGGCACGGCGTTCGCGGCCGCCTCGGATCCCTGGGAGCGCGCGGTGCGCGTGGCCGCGCGCGGATCGTGGGCGCGGCGGCTGCGTCGCGCGTGGGCGTTCCGCGCCCGTACCGGAGCGACCCCGGCGCTCGCGCAACGACTGCGGCACGCGCTCGCGGGCACGCCGGCGCTCCGCGTCCACGGCAGTGCCGCCGTGCTGTTGCTGGCCGCCGCGCAGTCGCCGCACGAACCGCGCCTGCCGGCCGGGGCCCTGCACGCGCTCCACCGCCTCGGCGTGACACGCGCGACAGCGTTCGACGCCGCCGTGCGCGACACGTTCGCGGCCTGGGACCAGCAGTTGCACGACGGCCTGCGCACGCGGAGCCGGGTGTGAAGCCGGTGATGATCGTGGTGCTGGTCGATGCGCTCGGCTGGACGCTCGCCGGGCACGACCCCGCGTTCGCGCCACGCCTCACTGAGCGCCGGCCGCTCGGCACCGTGCTCGGGTTCAGCTCCGGCGCGCTGCCCACCGCGTTCACGGGCCGGCCGGCGCGCGAACACGGGCGCTGGCTCATGTACCGCCGCGCCGCCACCGACTCGGTGTTCCGGGGTTTCCAGTGGCTGCGCTGGTTGCCCGCGCGCCTGCGCGAGAGCTGGCGGCTGGGGCAGTGGCTCACCGGGCTGGTGGCGCGCCGCGGTGTGCGGGGTTACTTCAACCTGTACGAGGTCCCACGCGCCGAGCTCGCCGAGTTCGACCTGCCCGAGCGCGAGGACATCTTCCAGCCGGGGGGACTGCCCGGCGATTCGCTGTGGGACACGCTCGTCGCGCGCGGCGTGCGCTGGCGCGGTTGGAACTGGCGCACGAGCGAAGCCGACGCCTGTCGCGAGGCGCTGGCGGAACTCGAGCGCGGCGAGCATGACCTGCTGTTCGTGTACTCCGCCACGCTGGATGCCCAGCTGCACCGCGAGGGGTCCCGCGGGGCCAGTGTGCGCGCGAGCCTCGGCGGCTGGTCCCGGTGGTTCGACGACGCGGCGGCCGCGGCCGTGCGCGGTGGTCGCGAGCCATGGCTCTATCTGTGCTCGGACCACGGCATGGTCGACGTCACGGTGACCGTCGATGTCATGGGTCGGCTCGCTGGGCTCCCGGTGCAGCGCGGCCGCGATTACGTGGCGTTCTTCGATTCGACGTTCGCGCGCTTCTGGTGGCGCCGTCCGGGGGTTCGCGACTCGGTGCGGGCCGCGCTGGCCGCGGAACCGCACGGCTCCTGGCTCGAGGCCGAGGAGCTTGCGCGCCACGGTGCGGATTTCGCCGATCATCGCTACGGCGATGACCTGTTCCTGCTCGCACCCGGCGCACTCATGGTGCCGTCGTTCATGGGACGCTCAGCGGTCGCGGCGATGCACGGCTACGACCCCGAACACCCCGACATGGCGGGCGTGCTGGCGTCCAACCGCCCGCTGCCGGCGGACGTCACGCACCTGTCGCACCTGCGCGGCTGGTTCGAGCATGAGCTCGGCGCACTGCAGGCGCACGGCCGCCCGGGGGTCGCATGAAGCGCGGTGAGATCGCCCGGCATGTGACGCGAGGTGCGTTCTTCCTCGCGGTCGAGAAGACGGCCGCGCTGCTGTCAGGCATGCTGTACTTCGCGCTCATGCTGCGCTGGTTGGGGCCCACGAACTACGGCATGCTCACACTGGCGCTGGCGATCACCGGGCTGGCGAGCATCGCGACGGGCAACTTCGAGGTGTTCCTCGAGCGCTTCGCGGCGGAGTATCAGGCCCACGGCCGCTACGACCTGTTGCGGCGCGCCCATGGGCTCGCGCTCTCGGTGAAGTTCGGGCTCGGACTGCTGACGAGCGTCGTGCTGCTGGCGGTCGTGCCGCTGCTCGCGGCGCAGTTCCACATGCCCGAGCTCACCGTGCTGGTGCCGATCCTGACGTTCACCGTGGCGACCGATGGGCTTTACACGACCGGCCGCTCGCTGTTGCTGGGGCTGCAGCGCTATGAATGGGTGAGCGGGCTGTCGCTGCTGTTCCACATCGCCAAGACGGTGCTCGTGGGCGTGCTGTGGTGGAGCCGGCAGGGACTCGTCTCGCTGGCGATCGGGCTCTCGGTGCTGGCGGTGGCGCAGGCGCTGCTGTTCTCGCTCGTCGCATGGGTCATGGCGCGTCGTGAGGGCCGGTCCGACGAACCGCCCGCGCCAGCGACGGGCGGCTCAGAGACGCCGCTCGTGCGCCAGATGTTCGGGTACTGCCTGCCCTTGCTGGGGGCGCGCGCTGCGTTCCTGTCGGGCCAGAACCTCGGCAAGGTGGTGCTCGCGAAGGTGCTCGATGCCACGCAGCTCGGCTACTTCACGTTCGCGTTCCAGACCATCGAGCGCTTCGTGGAACTGGTCTACACGCTGCCCAGCTCGCTGCTGCCCTCGCTCACGCACCTGGTGGCGCG
>JBEBGT010000526.1:0-3085 GCA_040081365.1 Candidatus Eiseniibacteriota bacterium
CTGCTCCTTGCGACTGGCGGACACACGGACTTCTCGGCTCACCGTTCATGAATAGTCCAGGCTAGAACCGGCTCACGAGCCGGAGTTCGACGCCCTTGAACGGCTGCACCTCGTAGCAGGTGCCGGCCGTGCACGCGAGCCCGCCGCGGCGCTGGCCGGCGAACAGCACGGCCTCGTGGCGCTCGGCGATGCGCGCGGCCGCCGTCCAGCCCATGAAGTGCAGCGCGCGCTTGCGCCCGAAGTCCCACGACGGGTCGAGCGGGTCGGTGGTGCGTTCCCACGCCACGGCCAGGCTGCCGCGGTCGGCGCGCGTCACTGCGAGTGAGGCGTGCACGTTCTCGAAGCGCTGGCGCACGATGCCGAACGTCTCGAAGTCGAAGCCCACGCGCGCGGCGGTCTGGCGTTCGGCCTCGGCCGCGATCGTCCACGAGTCCCGCCAGCGCACGCGGCCGTTGATGCCGTACGTGTCGCGCTGCAGCACCGACAGCGCACTGTCCGCCGAGCGGTCCACGAACACGCCGGCTTCCCAGCGCGCGTCGGCCGGCGCGGCGAGCCGGGCCTCGAAGTAGCGCTCCACCCACTGGTCGCCGCGCGCGTTGTCGGCGCGCGACAGGTTGCCGATGAGCGTCGCACCCGGCCGCGGCATCCACGACAGCTCGAACTGGTAGCCCTCCTCGCGCTGGGCCAGTAGCACGTGCGTACTGCGGTTCAAGAGCAGCGCGCTGTGCTCGCGCACGAGCGACGGCAGGTCGTTCGTGCCGAGCGCGAACTTCGCGTAGTCCTTCCATTCCGCGGCGAGCCCGAACGGCCCCCACGCCAGTGACGTGCTCGCGTAGAGTGCGTGCGGCACGTCGTCGGTGCGGGCGAAGCGCCACCATTCGCCGAACGTGCGGTCCTGTTGCGCGTACTCGAAGTACAGGGGCAGCGAGGCGCGCGTGGAGCCCGCGAGCTGGAATGGATCGAACTCGACGAAGCCCGAGCCCGCCTCCTGCTGGCGCGGCAGCTGGGTGAGCGGGTCCACGCCGCCGCCCGTGCGCAGGTAGGTGGCGCCGGCGCGCAGGCCGCGTGGCAGGTCGAACGAGAGCTCGCCGCCGCTCAGGTGGCCGCGGTGCTGCTCGCGGTCGAGCAGCTGCTGCTCGGCCAGCGACACCGTGCCGTCACTGGGGGAGCCGGTGAGCAGCTTGCCGTGGAGCGGTCCGCGTGCGTACTCGAGCAGCACGCCGTCGACATCGCGCGAGGGCGTCCAGCGCGAGCGGAACGACGTGTTCTCGAGCACGACGCCGGTGAGCTCGAACGAGCGGTGTGTGAGACCGCGCCCCAGGATCGTGTACAAGTTACCCACGCGCACGTGCAGACGGTCATGGCTCCAGTCCGCGAAACGTTGTGTGACGCCCTGGTATTCGTTCTGCTGGTCGCTGTTGCGATCGGTCTCGAAGCGGCCGCCGGCCAGCAGCTCACCCGACAGGTACTGCAGGTTCACGAGTCCGTACGTGCTCTCGCGGTTGGGCGAGCCGCGATCCGCGAACGTCGCGGGCCAGTTGCCGGCCTGGCCGATGAGCAGGCTCGAGCCCGACAGCTGGGCGTGCGCGGGGAGTGCGAGCGCCACGAGCGTGGCGGTGACGACGCACGCCGAAGCCGCGGCCCGCCGGAATGCGCGCATCAACGGGGCGTGCTCACGCTGTCCGCGTTCGCGGTGGGGCGGCACAGCGCGCGCACGCGCTCGGCCAGCGTGGTCTCGCCGGCGCGGAAGCCGACGCGTGCCGCCACCACGGTGCCGTTGGTGTCGATGAGCACCGCGGTCGGCAACTGGGTCACCTGGTAGAGCTGTTGCAAGCGGCCATCGAGATCGAGCGCGATCGGGAACGTGAGGTGTTCACGTGCCACGAACGGGCGCACCTTGGCCACGTTGCGCGGGCCGTCCACCGACACGCCGATCACGGTGAGCCCACAGTCCGCATACGTGCGCCGGAGGGCTTCGAGCTCGGGGAACGCGGCGCGGCACGGGGCGCACCACGTGGCCCAGAACTCCAGCAGAACGGGGCCGTGAGCGCGCAGTTCGGCGAGGTCCAGCGTGGCCCCCGACAGGTCGCGCAGCCGGAATGGCGCAGCGCGGTTCTCGGCGCGCGCGTGGGGGGCGGCGAGCAGCAGGGCAAGCACGAGCGCCGCGCGCCCGTGCCGGGCGAGGGTGGACTTCAAGCGCGCATCCCGGGCATCAATGGGTGATCACGATCCGGCGGACGACCCGCTCGCCACCGGCCACGGCCTGCACCAGGTACACACCGGCGGGCAGGGGCCAGCGCTCGAGGCCGGCGTCTCGAACGCTGCCACCTCGCGGCCCGACAGATCGAGCACGCGGACGTGCGCCGAAGTGGGTGCGGCCGAGAACGCGAACGTCACGCGGCGCGTGGCGGGATTGGGCGAGACGGAGAGTGCGAAGCGTGCACCGGGCGAGGTGGGCACGGCGAGCACGTCGTCGAGCGCGCCCTGGATCGCCGTGTACAGCTCGTTCAAGTGCAGCCGGCCGCCATAGTCCCAGAAGTCGTCGGCGTGATAGCGGATGATGCCGTCGGCATCGATGACCACGTAGTTGTCCCGTTGGTTGTAGGGCTTGACCAGGTTGCTGTCCGACAGCGTGCTGCCATCCGCGCAATCGCGCAGGAGAGGGAACGTCAGGCCACCGGCGTTGATGCGGAACTGCTGCAGCGTCACCCCGTTCGGCCCCGACGTCAGGACATCCGGGCCCAGCAGGATGAACTGGTCGGGGTGGCTGGCGTGGTAGAGCTGCCAGACGTCCTGCTCCACGGACGGACCGTCCGCGATGCACTCGGGTCAAGTGCTCCCGAGTACGAACAGCATGACGACCTTTCCACGATAGTCGCTCAGCTTGTGTGACACGCCATTCAGGTCGGTGCCGCGAAAATCCGGCGCGGGGTCGCCCGCGTGCAGGCCGGCATGGGCCGGGAGGGCCGCACCGAGCAGCGCGATCAGTGTGGCGAGCTTCATGGAACGGCGCAGGGTGGAACCTCCGGGGCGGGACCGAGCGACGGCGGGTCCAACGGTAGCACCCGGGTGGGGTGGGGTCACC
>JBEBGT010000527.1:0-3079 GCA_040081365.1 Candidatus Eiseniibacteriota bacterium
GCCGAGAAGCCCACGCTGCCGCACCGCCCTGCGCAGGGCGCGCCCGCCAAGGTGGACCCGAACAAGCTCACGCCCGCCAACTTCAAGAGTCCCAAACTGCGTGGCTGGATCAACGACGTGCCCGACACGGGCCAGTTCCTGCCCGACTCGGCGGTGATCCTGCGCGTCGGTCCGCGGGTGACCACGGCTGGCATGTTCATCCGGGAGTGGTACGACTCCTACCCCGAGTTCCGCCCGTCGCCCGACAGCGCTGGCCGTGCGCAGTTCATCCACACGCTCATCCACCGCGACGTGCTGGGCATGACCGCGCTCGCGCAGAATCGGCCGCAGGGCTTCGAGGACCGGCTCGCGCTGCGCGAGACGCGCCAGCGCTCGCTCACCGCGGCGGTTTACCAGCGCGTGGTGGCCGATTCGGTGACGGTCGACGAAAGCGAGATCCGCAAGGTGTGGGATTCGTACAACTACGCCCAGCGCCTGCGCCACATCCTCGTCGAGGACAAGAACGGCGCCGAGCGCGTGCGGCGCGAGCTGATCTCGGGCCGCATCACGTGGGCCGCGGCGGTGAAGAAGTACTCGATCTCCAAGACCGACGTGAGCCCGGACGGCGAGATCGGCTGGGTCACCCCCGAGAAGCTCAACGACATCATGGTGGTACGAGTGTATGGGCTCCGGCCCGGCGAGACGTCGCAGCCGGTCCAGGACGTGATGGGCTGGCACATCGTGCAGTCGATCGAGCGCAAGCCCATGAAGACCCCCAGCTACGAAACGCTGCGCAAGAGCATCCGCGGCATCATCCGCTCGGTGAAGCAGTCCGAGCGCAGCGAGGTGCTCATGGCGATGCTGCGCCTGCAGCACGGCGTGACCTACGACTCGACCGTGGCCACGTTCGCGGCCACGCGCTTCTTCGAGACCACGGACATCAAGACCGAGGGCATGGGGACCACGCTCACGATCAACGGTGCGGCACCGGAGTTCGATCAACCCGACACGTCGCGGTTGATCGCGCGCTGGAACAACGGCGGCCGGTTCTCGATCGGCGACCTGGTGCACGCCTACACCGACGTGCCACCCGTCATGCGCCCCGCGCTCACGCGCATGGAGTTGGTGATCGCATTCATCGAGAGCATCATCCTCGAGCCGTCGATCGCGGCCTACGGCGCGAGCCGCGGCTTTGAACAGGATCCGCTGGTGAAGCTGCCCATGGAGCGCAAGCTCGAAGAGCTCATGGTGGAGCACATGTACCAGGACTCGATCGGCACGCGCGTCTGGGTGAGCAAGGACGAGCGGAAGGCGTTCTACCAGGCCAACCTGCCCAAGTTCTTCACGTACCCGTCCGTGGACTATGCCGCGATATTCCGGCCGTCCAAGGCGGGCACGGACTCGGTCGTGGCCATGCTCAAGGCCGGCAAGCCCATGCTCGACATCATCGCCGCGGACTCGGTGGCGGGCTTGAAGTCGGGTTCGCTGCAGCACCGGCGCTCCGACGAGAACGGCCCGTACCAGAAGGCACTCTTCGAGGAGATGCGCCCCGGTGATGTGCAGGTGTTCGGCCCCGACAAGCAGGGCGACTACATCATCCTCAACCTGCTCAAGTTCGACGGCGGCCGCCAGCTCTCGTACGAGGAGAGCGAGACGCTCATCGACCAGTCGCTGCAGAACCAGAAGAGTGAGACCGCGCTCAGTGCCATGATCGAGCGCATGAAGCCCAAGTACCCCATCGAAGCGCGCTGGGACCGGCTCATGCTGATCCGGCTGGTGGACCCCACGGCGGAGTGACGCCGAGTCACCCGTTCTCGTGGCAGCAACGCGGAAGCCCCCGACCGGCGATCCTCGGTCGGGGGCTTCTGCGTTGCGCACGGCTCCGAGCGGGCAGCGCCGCCGGCACGCCCCCGGTGTGGTGAGCGCAGCGGACGGCCGACCGGGCCCCTGCGGCCGTGCGCGGCCGGCCAGCACCACTCGACTCGGGGCACGGCGGGCCCGCCGCACTCACGGGGCGAGCTAGCGTTTCGGCTTGCCCCCCGGCTTCCACGGGGCCACGCGCGGGCCGCGCGCGGCATCACAGGCGCTGGCGCCACCGCCATAGGTCACGAAGCGTTCGCCGCGGCGCACCTCGGGCTCGTCCTTGATCGCGAAACCGAACTTGGCCGATGTCCACTCCACGCACACGGGCTGGCCACAGCCCGCCAGCCGGCCTGCGCGCTTGTGGCGCACCAGCACGCGCGCCAGCGTGTACACGCGGGTCGAGTCGATGGCGCCCG
Organism: Candidatus Eiseniibacteriota bacterium; assembly: GCA_040081365.1. Lineage (GTDB taxonomy): Bacteria > Eisenbacteria > RBG-16-71-46 > RBG-16-71-46 > RBG-16-71-46 > JAIOPA01. The sequence continues at coordinate 2,259 of JBEBGT010000527.1, forward strand.
CCGCCTCGACGCTCACCGCGAACAGCATGCGCAGGTGCATGGCGTCCGGCGTGTGGTCGATGCGCGCCAGGCTCTGGCCGTTCGCCTGCCACGGCTGCACGCCCGGCATGGTCTCGGACGGGCCGAACTCCACCTGCACGTTGCCGGGGTTCTCGCCGGTCTTGCTGTCCATGTGCCACCAGGGCCCCAGCGTGTCGGTGGTGGCGGTGCGGAAGTAGAGCTCCGCCGAGAAGCCCATGAACATGTCCGATGGCCGCCCGGGATAGAACGACAGGTACAACGTGTCGACCGCGCTGGTGTCGGTGCAGGCTGGCGCCAAGGCCGTGCGCGCGCCCTTCATGCCCCAGGGCGCTCCCCATGACAGGTAGAGCTGGGCGTTCTCGGCGTGCGAGCCGCCGCGCAGCTTGAGCAGGCTGTCCCCCTGCGCGAGCAACCGCTGGTAGCCACCCACGCCGGTCATGCGCCCCTTGGGGGCCGTGTCGGGCGCGACACTGGCCGGCGCCGCCGGCACACCCGCGGCACGCGAGCGCGCCGGGATCCCGTACGAGAGCGATGCGAGGACGGCGAGCACCAGTGAGCACTTCACAGACGTTGCACGACGACGCACGGGAGTGACCCTCGAGGACGGACAGCCGATTCCGGTGGAGCCGAGGCCGCTTGCCGATCGCGCGACCGGCAAGCCTAGCCCGACCTATTCATGAGCCCGTGGCCTGCAAGGGCCGGCTGCCCATGAATCGCTGCGGAGCCGGCATGGCCGGCTCCTCGTAGTGTCACCAACACGACTGCGTCGCAGGCCAAGCCATCTCCTTGCGCTTCACGGC
>JBEBGT010000528.1:0-3064 GCA_040081365.1 Candidatus Eiseniibacteriota bacterium
GGGCGCGCGCCACCGCCAGCGTGGTGGTGGCGCGCAGCACGTCGATCGCCACCGCGCACGCCGCACGCGGCAACGAGCCGGGCGCGGGTGGCACCAGCGCCACGCGCACCCGCGTGCGGCTCACTTCGTGGCCGGCGCGGCGCGATCCTTGAGCAGCTCCTCCACGAAGCGCGTGCTCAGGTCCCCCGAGCGGAACTTCTCGCTCGCGAGCGCCAGGCGATGGAACGGGATCGTGGTCTTCACGCCCTCGACGATCATCTCCTCGAGCGCGATCTCCATGCGCTTGATCGCCTCGGCGCGGTCCTTGCCGAACGCGATGAGCTTGCCGATCATCGAGTCGTAATAGGGCGGGATCACGTAGCCCGCATACACGTGGCTGTCCACGCGCAGGCCGGGTCCGCCCGGCTTGTACCAGTACGTGACCTTGCCCGGGCTCGGGCGAAAGCCGTGCTCGAAGTCCTCGGCGTTGATGCGGCACTCGATGGCATGGCCGTGCCACTTCACGTCCGACTGCTTGAACGTCATGGGCTCGCCGGCGGCCACCAGGATCTGCTCCTTCACGAGGTCGATGCCCGTGACCTCCTCGGTGACCGGGTGCTCGACCTGGATGCGCGTGTTCATCTCCATGAAGTAGAACGAGCCGTCCTCGTCGTACAGGAACTCCATGGTGCCGGCGTTGCGGTAGCCGATCGTGGCCGCGCCGCGCGCCGCCAGTTCACCCATCGTGACGCGCTGTGCGGGCGTGAGCACCGAGCTGGGCGCTTCCTCGATGAGCTTCTGGTGATTGCGCTGCACCGAACACTCGCGCTCGCCCAGGTGCACGACGTTGCCGTGCCCATCGCCGAACAGCTGGATCTCGATGTGGCGCGGCTTGACGATGTACTTCTCGAGGTACACCGCGCTGTTGTTGAACGCCGCACCGGCCTCGGCCTGCGCGATTCCGAAGCCCTGCCGCAGCATCTTCTCGTCGTAGGCGATGCGCATGCCACGGCCGCCGCCGCCGGCCGAAGCCTTGACGATGACCGGGAAGCCGATCTGGCGCGCGATCGAGATGGCTTCCTCGATGTCCGTGATGATGCCGTCGCTGCCCGGCACCATGGGCAGCCCGGCCGCCTTCATGGTGCGCTTGGCCTCGGCCTTGTCACCCATGCGGCGGATCATCTCGGGCGTCGGCCCGATGAACGTGAACCCGCACGACTCGCACACCTCCACGAAGTGCGCGTTCTCGGACAGGAACCCGTAGCCCGGGTGGATGGCATCGGCACCCGTGACCTCGGCGGCCGAGATGAGCCGGGCGATGTAGTTGTAGGACTGCGCCGGCGCCGGCGGCCCGATGCACACGGACTCGTCGGCGAGCCGCACGTGCAGGCTGTCGCGGTCGGCCTCGCTGAACACGGCCACGGTGGCGATGTCGAGCTCGCGGCAGGCACGGATCACGCGCAGGGCGATCTCGCCACGGTTGGCGATGAGGACTTTCTTGAACATGGGGGTCGCGGCCTCTTCAGAGTGGAGCGCCGCGCCGGGATCCCACCGAGCAGCGCGAGGTCAGTCTAGTCCAGGCTAGTCGCGGGACATCCAGTCGGGGCGCGCAGGATTGCCACCACCTGCGCCGCCCGCGCCCGGATTCGCGCCGGCGGCCGGCGGCGCGGCCTCGCCGTCACGGTCGCCGGCCTCGACGGGCTGCCAGGTGCGGTCCGACGTGGCGGCGATGCCCTTGAGCTTCAGCGCGAGTTCGTTCGGGTTGTTGCAATTCCGCAGCGCTTCCTCTTCCGAGATCAGCCCTTCGCGCAGCAGCGCGAGCACGGACTGGTCGAACGTCTGCATGCCGTACTGGGTCACACCCTCGCCGATCAGCTGGTGCAGCAGTGACACCTTCTCGGGGTCGAGGATGTACTCGCGGATCGTGGGGGTGCTGATCATGATCTCGACGGCGGGGATGCGCCCGGCGCCATCGCGGCGCGGGATCAGGCGCTGCGAGACCACCGCGCGCAGGTTCGCCGCCAGCGCCATGCGGATCTCGTTGTGCTGGTGCGGCGGGTAGAACGAGATGATGCGCTGGATGCTCTGCACGACGTCGGTGGTGTGGAGCGTGCTCATGACGACGTGGCCCGTGTCGGCCGCCATGAGCGCGGTCGACATGGTCTCGAGGTTGCGCACCTCGCCCACCAGGATGATGTCCGGGTCCTGGCGCAGCACGTAGCGCAGGCCGTCCTGGAACGACGCGGTATCGAGACCGACCTCGCGCTGGTGGATGAACGACAGCCGGTCGCGGTGCAGGAACTCGATCGGGTCCTCGACCGTGATCACGTTGCGGGTGGTCGTGCGGTTGATGGTGTCGATCATGGCCGCGAGTGTCGTGGACTTGCCCGAGCCGGTGCGGCCCGTGACCAGGATCAGCCCGCGCGGCGAGAACGCCAGGTCGCGGATCGCCGTGGGCAGCCCGAGGTCCTCGAGCGTGGGCACCTCGACCGGCACATGACGCAGCGCCAGTGCGGGCGTGCCGCGCTGCATGAAGATGTTGGCGCGGAAGCGCGCCAGGCCCGAGACGCCGAACGCGAAGTCGATCTCGTGATGCGTGGCGAAGTGGGCGCGCTGCTCCTCGTTGAGCATCTGCTGGTACACGTCGCGCAGTTCCTGCGACGTGGGCGCCGGCTCGTCGAGCGTGTACAGCACGCCGTCGACGCGCACCACCGGCGGCGTGCCGGCCTTCAGGTGCAGGTCACTGGCACGCGCGGCGATCATCTTCTCGAGCACGCTGCGGATGTTCATGTCGCCCTCGTGGTCCGGGTCCGCCGGGCCGCGAAGATCGCGCCGGGGGATCCCTCCGACTTCCTTGTCAGACGGGCTCGACCAGGAACAGCTTCTGCCCGAACTCCACTGGCTGGGCGTTGTCGACCAGGATCTGGACGACGCGGCCCTTCACTTCGGCCTCGATCTCGTTCATGAGCTTCATGGCTTCGATGATGCAGACGGTCTGGCCCACCTCGACGATGTCCCCGACCTCGACGAACGGGTCGGCATCGGGCGCGGGCGAACGGTAGAACGTGCCCACCATGGGTGAGGT
>JBEBGT010000066.1:0-11488 GCA_040081365.1 Candidatus Eiseniibacteriota bacterium
GCAGGTCGCGCAGGAGCTGCCGCCGCGCGTGGAGGAACGCGTCGATTGCGCGCTCACCGCCGGCCAGCGCCGGCTCTATCTGGCCGAGCTCGGCCGCGCGCGTGCGTTCCTGGGCACGTTGCTCGCCGACCCGCAGGGCCTGGAGCGCAATCGCATGCCCGTGCTCGCCACGCTCACACGCCTGCGGCAGATCTGCTGTCACCCGTTGCTCGCCGGGGGTCGTGAAGGGTTGGGTTCGGGCAAGTTCGAGGCGCTGTTCGAACTGCTGGAGCCGCTGCTCGAGGAAGGGCACAAGGTCCTGCTGTTCTCGCAGTTCGTGGAGTGCCTGAAGATCATCGAGACCGAGTTCGAGAAGCGCAATGTGCCGTACCACTTGCTCACGGGCCAGACCACGCGCCGCGAGAAGGTCGTGAGCGCGTTCACCGAGGACCCCAAGCCGTGCGTGTTCCTGTTGTCGCTGCGCGCGGGCGGCCTGGGCTTGAACCTCACCGCCGCGAGCTACGTGATCCTGTTCGACCCGTGGTGGAACCCGGCGATCGAGGCCCAGGCCATCGACCGCACGCACCGGATCGGCCAGACGCGCACGGTGATCGCCTACCGGCTGCTCACCGAGGGCACGGTGGAAGAGCGCATCTGGGAGCTGCAGCAGCGCAAGAGCGCGCTCGCCAAGGACCTGCTCGGCGAGGAGAGTTTCGCGCGCTCCTTGAGCCGCACCGACCTCGAGTGGCTGCTGTCGCCTCCGGCGGAAGTCGAGGAGTAGCCGGGGCGCGCGCAACCCCGCGCGGGTTCCGCGCGTAGAACCCACCGTCGCGCCGGGCGCGGCACCCGCGGTCGCGGGCCCTGCCCGGCGTTCGTGTTCGTGCCGGAGGGGGCATGCCGCTGGTCATCGAGTCGCTCGGCAAGAAGTACCCGGGACGGGGTTGGGCGCTGGAGGGCTTCTCGCTCACGCTCACGCCCGGCGTCACCGGCCTGCTGGGTCCCAACGGCGCGGGCAAGTCCACGCTCATGCGCATTCTGGCCACGGTGAGCCGCCCGAGTACCGGCCGCGTGCTGTGGAATGGCGTCGACCTGGCCAAGCAGCCCGACGCGCTGCGCGCCACACTCGGCTATCTGCCGCAGGACTTCGGCGTCTACCCGCAGCTCTCGCCGCTCGAGTTCCTGGACTACATCGCGGCGGCCAAGGGGCTCGAGCCGCGCAGCGCTCGCCAGCGCATCGACCAACTGCTGGAGCTCGTGAACCTCAGCGATGCGCGCGATCGTGCGCTGGGTGGCTTCTCGGGCGGCATGCGCCAGCGCGTGGGCATCGCGCAGGCACTGCTCAACGACCCGCAGGTGCTGATCGTGGACGAGCCCACGGCAGGACTCGATCCCGAAGAACGCGTGCGCTTCCGTAACCTGCTCGGCGACCTGTCGGGCGAGCGCATCGTGCTGCTGTCGACGCATATCGTGTCGGACGTCGAGGCCACGGCCACGCGCATCGCGCTCATGGGGCAGGGGCACCTGCTCGCCGACGCCACGCCGGCGGAACTGCTTGATCGCGTGCGCGGCCGGGTGTGGGAGCTGGAACTACCGGCCGAACAGCTCGACGCGTTGCGCGCCGCACACCTGGTGGGCGCCACGCTGCGGCGCGGCCCGCAGGTGCTGGCGCGCATCGTCGCCGATGTGTCGCCGGGTGCGGGCGCGCGCACGGTGGAGCCGTCGCTCGAGGACGCCTACCTGCTGCTGCAACGTGGCGCGCAGGTGTCCGCGGCATGAGCACGGACGCGCTCGCCACGCTCGCCGTGACGGCCCCGCGCCAAGCGCTGCGTGGCCCGGCGTTCGGGGCGCTCGTGCGCATGGTGTGGGCGGACGTGCTCGATCGCACGCGCCGCCCGGGCTACCTGGTGACGCTGCTCATCATGCTGTGGATCGGCCAGCACATGCTGCCGCCCAACGGCGCGTCGTACCGCACGTTCACGCTCGATGACACCTATCGTCCGCTCTACAACTCGGCGTGGGTCGGCACCGTGACGGCCATGCTCACGGGCATCTGGTTCCTGTTCATCGGCTTCTACCTGGTGAAGGGCTCGGTCGAGCGTGACCGTCGCACCGGTGTAGGGCAGGTGCTGGCGGCCACGCGCGTGAGCACGCTGCGCTACCTGTGGGCGCGCACACTGGGGAACCTCGCGTTGTTCGGCTCGCAGGCACTCATGGTGATCGTGGCGGCGCTCATCCAGCAGCAGCTGCTGGGCGAGGACCGGCGCGTGGACCTGCTGGCCACGCTCGCGCCGTTCGTCACGCTCACGCTGCCGTTGGCGCTGTTCGCCGCGGCCTCGGCCGTGCTCTTCGACTGCGTGCGCCTCCTGCGCGGCGGGCTCGGCAACATCGCGTGGTTCTTCGTGCTGCCGATGGTGTTGATGGCCGGCCGCGCCGACGACCCGCGTGGCAGTGCGTGGACCGATCTCACCGGCGCGCGGGTGGTGGTGGAGGACGTGCGCCGCGAGATGATCTCCCAGCACCCCGACGCCGCAGGTCACCCGCGCGAACTCAGCATGGGCGTGAACATGAACCCGGCGTTCCGCAACCATCGTTCGGTCACGTTCGAATGGCGCGGCCTCCAGTGGCGCGCCGCCGACATGGCGTCCCGCCTCCCGTGGCTGTTGCTGTCGGCCGCACTCGTGTTCGTAGCCTCGCTGTTGTTCGATCGTTTCGGCCGCGCACCCGAGCGCGCCCCCGCGTTGGCCATTCGCGGCGCGCACATCTCGCGCCCGCCCGGCGCTCGCGGGCGTGAGCGCGACGCAGCTGGTGAAGGCGCGGCGCGGCCCGGCGTTCGCGGGCGTCGTGCGCGCGGAGCTCGCGCTGCTCTTGAAAGGCGCGTCGCCATGGTGGTGGGTGGGGCTCCTCGGCCTGTTGATCGCCGAGCTGTTCGCGCCGCTCTCCGGCGTGCGCCAGTTCGTGCTGCCGCTGGCCTCGTTCTGGCCGGCGCTGCTGTGGTCCGCGCTCGGTCATCGCGAGCAGCAGCAGGGCGTGGGCGGCGTGCTGTACTCCTGCCCGCGGCCGGTGGCGCGGCTACTACCCGCGTCGTGGCTCGCGGGCGCGGCCGTCATGCTGCTCGCCGGGGCACCCGCGCTGGTGCGCTTCGTCGTCGCGGGCGAGTCGGCGGCGCTGGCGGGCTGGCTGCTGGGCGCGGCGTTCGTGCCGGCGGCGGCGCTCGCGTGCGGCGTGTGGACGGGCAGCGCCAAGACGTTCGAGGTGCTGTACCTGTTCCTCTGGTACACGGGGCCGATGCACCAGCTGGCGGTGCTCGACTACACCGGTGTGACCGCGCCGCGCTCGCCGTTCCTGTGGGCCGGCCATGCGATGCTCACGGCCGGGTGCTTCGCGCTGGCGTGGTGGGGTCGGAGCCGGCAGGCGGTCCGCTGAGGCAGGGATCGGGCGATTGTTGGCAAGCGATTGCATGTCAACGCCTTAGCTCCGTGCCACATCCCTGCCGGAATGTGAATCCCCACACTCCACACTTCGAATGTCATGCCGATGTTCACTTTTTACTGGCGCTCGGTGTGTCGCGTGACATCTAATTGCGCCACCACGGTACTGGTCGCTGCCCGTCCCGTGGCACCACATCTGGCACCCGTGCCCGGCACCCCAGGCCTTCCGGCACTACATCATCAGGGACGGTCAGTCCCGCGGGGGACCCCCAGGTCTCGCGACTGACATACCGCGAGGTCTGCCATGCGCATTCGCCCGCGCATCGCTGCGGCGTTGTTGCCGTGGCTGTTGCTTTTCCCGTCGCACGCTCACGCTCAGGCCGATTGTCCGCAGGACATGATCCTGCGGACCGGGCAAGAGGTGCGCTCGTTGTTGTCCACGCGCGCCCAGCGCCTCGGCACGTCCGCGGGGCCCGATCCCGACACGGTGTACGTGGGCAAATCGTTCACGGACCACACCGCGCCCGACAACTACTGGAACGTGTACACCGGCAAGTACCTGCCCGGCGTGAACGACCCCGCCAACGCGTTCTGGGACTGGGACAACACGGTGGGTATCCAGGCCGCGGACTCGCTGCAGGGCTGGTGGCCCATCCATCGCCAGTACAACAGCGCCGGCGGCCTCACGCTGCCGGACGACCAGCGGCCGTGGTGGGCGATCGATCACGGTAACCTCGGCAACTACGTCCTGAGCCAGCAGTCGTCGGCCAAGCGCACGTTCGGCGTGGTGGGTTACTGGCACGGCGACCCGGGGAACACCGTGAACCCGGCGGGCTCGGTGCCGTGGACGCCGCTCTCGGGCACGCGCTCGGCGTGGTGCGGACTGCGCCAGCATGGCGACAACTCCGTGGTCGACGCGGTCACGCACAACGCGTTCAACCAGAATGTCGTCCAGTACCTGGGCGACGGCGCGGCCACCGGCTGCATCCAGCGCTTCCCGGGCTATGTCGACCAGATGGATCAGATGCTCTACCGCGACATCGCGATCAGCAACAGCCAGTCGCTCACGGTGAGCTTCAAGTACCGCACGCGCATGTCGACTTCGATCGGAACGAACGCGGCCACACGCACGGGCTGGTTCCACGGCGATCCGCTCGCGGTCACGCCGGGCAACTTCATCTCGAGCAGTGCGGCGGGCGTGAACGCGCCGCAGGACTCGTTCATGGTTTACGTGGGCGCGCCCGTGAATGACGCGGCGTGTGTGTATTCGGACGGCACGACGCGGCCGGTGTACGACAAGCAGCGGCGCTGGTTCTCGGAGGTCTTGAAGACGTTCGGGCCCGGGGCCACGTACCTCGAACTGTTCGGCGTCGCCGGCAACAACCCGGCCGACACGTTGTCGGCCACGCCCAGCGCCTCGATCACGGTGCCGGCGGCACAGGTGGCGAGCATCCTGGCACCGGCCAGCAGCGGTACCGTGCGGCTGGTGTTCCGCTGCAAGACGAACCGCGGCTTCGCGGACTCCGATACCCGCAACTCGGGTTACCAGTCGTTCGGCTACGGCGCGGTGCTGGTCGACGACATCAGCGTGGACTTGGGTGCGGGCGCGGTGATGATCGGCGACTTCGAGCTGCCCGAACAGGGCGGCGTGAACGCCATCGACAACCGCTTCCCGCTGCCGCCCGGGCTTGCGGCCACCGATGTGTGGCGCTCCACGGGCAAGCCGCCGGGCGAGTACTTCCATCTCGAGCACCTGTCGGGGCTCACCTACAACGACCTGTGCGGCCCGCCCAACTCGCCGTCGCGGCAGTGCAACATCGGCGGGCTCGTGCTCACCGTGGGCAACCACGACGATGGCGAGGGCGCGGGGGATTCGCGCTACACCTCGATGCGCGAGATCTCGCAGCTCGTGTTCTCGCCCACCATCAGCTTCCTGGGCGCGGGGCCCGGTGGCGCGCTGCCGAACTCGCAGGGCATCACCGCCAGCATCGCGGCGGCAAGCGACGACTACATCATCTGGTACGACCTGTATGCCGGCATGTTCAACCTGTCGTTCTCGGGCAACAGTTGGGTGTTCGGTCACATGTGCTACCCCGGCGTGCAGCCGAACAACGCCGGCAAGGCGTGGGGCCAACCGTCGTTCTGCGGCTGCATCGTGTTCAACCCGGAACCGCAGTGCTTCACCGACTTCGAGCCTGCCCAGGGCAACGGCACGCCGTTCCGCACCTCGAACCCGAGCGGCATCCCGGACTCCGTGCGCATCTTCTTCGCGCACCAGCAGCAGTGTTTCCGCTTCAACATCTCGCTGGGCTGCAACACCAACGAGGGCGGCTACTTCGACAACGGCGCTTTGGCGTTCGTCGACCTGCCGGGCGTGCCCGGGCAGGCGAGCGCCGGCGAGGCCGTCACATTGGGCACCGTGTCGTCCGACATCTGGCAGTTCGTGAACGACACGTTCTCAGCGAACGAGACCGCCGGGCTGCCGGGCACGGCGGCGTTCGACACGGCGGGTGCGCTCATCCGTACCGGCCTCAACAACGCTCAGGCCACCGGCAACCTGCTGCGCTTCGACATCCCCGGTGACTCGAGTGCCATCATCGCCGGCAATGCCACGGTGACCGGAGCCGACGATCCTGCGCTCGCGCGCGTGCGCGTGGACCTCGTGTTCCGCGTCCTGCCGGGCCCGGGTAACTACCAGATCGCGGCGGGCCGCAGCATGCCGCCCGGTGGCGTGCCGCAGGGCGTGCTGCTGCAGGTGCCGCAGAACCAGAACGCCGTCGCGAACCCTGGTGATGCCTCGTTCTGGGGGCAGTACATGGCCGATCCCGGGCTGGTCTCGGCTGGCTCGCACCACGGCCACACGAGCTGGGATCCGCTCACCTGGAACTCCGCCCGCATGGACACGACCCAGCTCAACGTGTTCCCCGTGGGAGGCAGTGTGCCGACGGGACAGGGCCTCACGACCAACGGCTGGATGACCATGTACCACGAGAGCGACCCCAAGTTCGTCACGCTGGGCGTCGACAAGTTCCGCTGCTTCGTCGTCGACACCACCAAGGCGTTCAACAGCTCGCCGACGCTCAACAACGCCAGCTGCAACGGCGCCGTGCCGGCGTGGCTCACGACCGTGCCACGTTCGCGCACGGGCTGGGACGGGCTCGCAACCACCAAGGAGTGCACCAAGATCATCCCCGACGGCCTGCTCACACCGGGCTCGCATGTGCAGTACTTCTACCGCAAGTCGCACGACATCGATCCGTTGCTACGCTATGCCATGACGCCGGACACCAACCTCATCACGCCGCAGAACGGTGAGGGCAACACCGACCAGCACCGCTGGCAGCAGTTCTCGGTGCTGCCCGATCGCTGGAAGCACGTGGCGTTCGGTGGCAGCGGTGCGGCGTGCATGCTGTACATCGACTTGAACGACCGACGCGGCAACGAGGGCCGGTTCGTCGCGGTCATGGACTCGATCGGCGGCACGGCCGTGGCCAAGTGGGGCGCCCACAACGGCTGGCACGCGCGCGGCGACGTGAACATCACGAGCCTGGATGTACGCACGAACATGAGCGTGGCCGTGAGCGACAGGAACTCGCAGCCCGGCACCACCTGGGACCTGTACGGCGTCAAGGCGAGCGAGTCGCTCACCACCTCGGCCGGCGCGCCGGGCAGCCGGCTGGCGAACCGCGCCAACATGGGATTCGCCGCGGGGCGCGAGTCGAAGCAGGGACCCACACCCGAGATGCTGCGCTCGTACTACCGCATCGTGTCGGTGCTGTCGGGCGACCTCGCGAGCGGCGTGCTGGGACCGTTCACGAACCGCAGCCAGAACGACATCGCGCTGTTCAACGACTTCCTCACCGCAGCGGGCGGGCTGGCGCAACCGCGCGGGGTGTTCATGCAGGGCGACGGCTTCGGCACCGCCGAGAAGCAGTCGGGTGGCATCGACGCCTCGCACGCCGCGTTCCTCACCGACAAGCTGGGGGTGGTGTTCCGGAACGTCTCGTACCAGTCGCTGTCGGGCAACACGGACCCGTGCGCGGACCTGCTCACGACCACCTCGCTCACCAGTTCGCCGAACGTCTTCGGCGTCATGAACGCCTGCACGTGGTCGAACGACGTCTACCAGCGCAACCCCGCGATCGGGGAGTCGGTGGAGGGCGCGTTCTACGAGGACGTCGGAACCAACGGGCCGTACGTGGCCGACGTCGTGAAGCCTGCCACGGTATTGCGGCCGTGGATCGCGGTGACGAGCGGCTACGAGATCGAGCACCTGCTGAGCCGCTATTGCGAGACCGACGGCGGCCGGCTGGCCTACTACTACTACATGACGAACCGGGTGTTCGGTGCGCTCTGTGCCATGACGGGCTCGCCGTTCCTCACGCTCGATTCGCCCGGTCAGGGCCGCGCACCCGTGGACTTCCTGCGTATCGGCAACAGCGTCATGCGCCAGGGCACGTCGAGCGTACGGTTCGGCGTCTCGAAGGCGGGCCGCGTGCAGGTCACGATCTACGACGTCACGGGGCGCCGCATCCGGCAACTCGCGGACCGCGTGTTCACGGCGGGCGAGCACACGCTCGTGTGGGACGGCAGCAACGACACCGGCGCCAAGGTCGCGCGTGGGGTGTACTTCGTGAGGAGTAGCACGCAGCCGGAATCCAAGCGCATCATCGTGTTGAACCCCTGATCTGTCTCCGGGGCGGTGCGGCCCCTGCGGGGCCCGCACCGCCGTCGGATCGAGCCATCACTAACCCCGTCGTTCCGCTGGTGCCCCAGCCCCGTCGGACCATTGTTCACGAGGCCCTTCATGCGAGTGCCACACGACCGACAGCCGTCACGCGCATTGCTCATCGCGATCCTGCTTCCCATGCTCCTGTGGCCCGCGCGGGTCCGGGCACAATCGGATGCGGACGCGGGGCCGGTCCTGCGCACGGCGAAGCAGGTCCGGACGCTGCTCGCATCGCGCGCGAGCCGGCTGCAGACGTCGGCCGGTCCGGACCCCGACACGGTGTACGTGGGCAAGTCGTTCACGGATCACACCGCGCCCGACAACTACTGGAACGTGTACACCGGTAAGTACCTGCCGGGCGTGAACGATCCCACCAATGCGTTCTGGGACTTCGACAACACGGTCGGCATCCAGGCGCCGGATTCACTGCAGGGCTGGTGGCCCATCCATCGCCAGTACAACAGCGCCGGCGGACTCACGCTGCCGGACGACCAGCGGCCGTGGTGGGCGCTCGACCACGGCAACATGGGCAACTACGTGCTGAGCCAGCAGTCGTCTGCCAAGCGCACGTTCGGCGCGGTGGGCTACTGGCACGGTGACCCGGGCAACACCGTGAACCCGGCGGGCTCGGTGCCGTGGACGCCGCTGTCGGGCACGCGCTCGGCGTGGTGCGGGCTGCGTCAGCACGGCGACCTCACGGTGGTCGACGCCGTGACGCACAACGCGTTCAACCAGAATGTCGTCCAGTACCTGGGCGACGGTGCGTCGACCGGCTGCATCCAGCGCTTCCCGGGTTACGTCGACCAGATGGATCAGATGCTCTATCGCGACATCGCGATCAACAACAGTCAGTCGCTCACGGTGAGCTTCAAGTACCGCACGCGCATGTCCACGAGCATCGGCACCAGTGCGGCGACGCGCACGGGCTGGTTCCACGGTGATCCGTTGGCCGTCACGCCGGGGAACTTCATCTCGAGCTCGGCGGCGGGTGCGAATGCTCCGCAGGACTCGTTCATGGTGTACGTGGGCGCGCCGGTGAACGATGTCGCGTGCATGAACTCCGACGGCACCACGCGGCCGGTGTACGACAAGCAGCGGCGCTGGTTCTCGGAAGTGCTCAAGGCGTTCGGGCCCGGGGCCACGTACTTCGAACTGTTCGGGGTCGCCGGCAACAACCCGGCGGACACGCTGTCCGCCACGCCCACGGCCTCGATCACCGTGCCAGCCGCACAGGTGGCGAGCATCCTGTCGCCGGCGACTAGCGGCACGGTGCGACTGGTGTTCCGCTGCAAGACCAATCGTGGCTTCGCGGACTCCGATGCACGCAACAGTGGCTATAGCTCGTTCGGCTACGGCGCGGTGCTGCTGGATGACGTGAGCGTGGACCTGGGCGCGGGCGCGGTGATGATCGGGGACTTCGAGCTGCCCGAGCAGGGCGGCGTGAATGCGATCGACAATCGTTTCCCGCTACCACTCGGGCTCGCCGTCACCGACGTGTGGCGCTCCACCGGCAAGCCGACGAGCGAGTACTTCCATCTCGAGCATCTGTCCGGGCTCACTTACAACGACATGTGTGGTCCGCCCGACTCGCCGTCGCGCCACTGCAACATCAGCGGACTCGTGCTCACGTTGGGCAACCACGATGACGGCGAGGGGGCGGGCGATTCGCGCTTCACGTCGATGCGTGAGATCTCGCAGTACTGCATGTCGCCGTCCATCAGCTTCGTGGGCACGGGTCCCGGCGGGTCACTGCCCAACTCGCAGGGCATCTCCGCGAGCATCGCGTCCGCGAGTGACGACTGGATCCTCTGGTACGACATGTACGCCGGCATGTTCAACCTGTCGTTCTCGGGCAACAGTTGGGTGTTCGGTCACCAGTGCTACCCAGGCGTGCAGGTGGGCAACGCGGGGAAGGCCTGGGGGCAACCGGCGGTCGGTGGCTTCATCGTGTTCAACCCGGAACCGCAGTGCTTCACCGACTTCGAGCCGGTGCTGGGCAACGGCACGCCGTTCCGGACCTCGAACCCGAGCGGGATCCCGGATTCGGTGCGGATCCTGCTGGCGCACCAACAGCAGTGCTTCCGGTTCGGTATCTCGCTCGGCTGCAACTCCAACGAGGGCGGTTACTTCGACAACGCCTGTCTGGCGTTCGTGGATCTGCCGGGCACGCCGGGTCAGGCGAACACGGGTGCGGCCGTTGCGCTGGGCAGTGTGTCGTCCGACATCTGGCAGTTCGTGAACGACACGTTCCCGGCCAACGAGGCCGCCGGGATGCCCGGCACGGCGGCGTTCGACACCGCTGGGGCGCTGATCCGCACGGGGCTCAACAGCGCCCAGGCTACGTCCAATCAGCTGCGCTTCGACATCCCCGGCGACTCGAGCACCATCATCGCCGGCAACGCCACGGTCAGCGGAGCCGATGATCCCGCGCTCGCGCTCGTGCGCGTCGACCTCGTGTTCCGCATCCTGCCGGGCCCGGGCAACTACCAGATCGCCTCCGGCCGCTTCATGCCTCCCGGTGGCGTGCCACAGGGCGTGTTGTTGCAGGTGCCGCAGAACCAGGGCGCCGTGGCCGTGCCGGGTGATGCCTCGTTCTGGGGGCAGTACATGGCCGATCCGGGCGAGGTGTCGGCCGGCACCCACCACGGCCACACGAGCTGGGACCCGCTCACCTGGAACTCCGCCCGCATGGACACGACACAGCTCAACGTGTTCCCGGTGACGGGCAATGTGGTCGTGGGCGTCGGGCTCACGTTCAACAGCTGGATGACCATGTACCACGAGAGCGACCCCAAGTTCGTCACGCTCGGGGTCGACAAGTTCCGCTGCTTCGTGATCGACACCACCAAGGCGTTCACCAGTTCGCCGACGCTCAACAACGCCAGCTGCAACGGCGTCGTGCCGGCGTGGCTCACGACCGTGCCGCGCTCGCGCACCGGCTGGGACGGGCTCGCGACCACGAAGGAGTGCACCAAGATCATCCCCGACGGCCTGCTCACGCCGGGCTCGCACGTGCAGTACTTCTACCGCAAGTCGCATTACGTCGATCCGCTGCTGCGCTACAGCATGTGCCCGGACACGAACTTCATCACGCCGCAGAACGGTGAGGGCAACTCGGACCAGCACCGCTGGCAGCAGTTCTCGGTGCTGCCGGACCGCTGGAAGAACGCCGCGTTCGGCGGCGCCGGCATGGCGTGCATGCTGTACGTGGACCTGAATGACCGGCGCGGAAACGAGGGGCGCTTCGTCGGCGTGATGGACTCCATCGGCGGCACCGCCGCGGCGAAGCGCGGGGCTCACAACGGCTGGACCGCGTCGGGCACGACGGTGATCACCAACCTCGACGTGCGCA
>JBEBGT010000529.1:0-3063 GCA_040081365.1 Candidatus Eiseniibacteriota bacterium
CCGCCGGCCATGCGCGGACGCTGATCACGGCGGACGATCCGCTGACGCTGGCGCGGCAGATCGTGGGCGGCGGGCTATCGGTGCGCGAAGCCGAAGCCGAGCCACAGTGGCTGCAGCAGGTGCCACGCCCCCGCCAGGCGCAGCGACTCGCGCTCCACGTAAGGCGCGAAGACGTGCGCGAGCCCCAGCCACACGGCGGTGGCGGCGAGCCCGATCGAGAACGCCAGCGCGATGGCGGCGGTGTTCGCCTGCGCCAGCGCGCGCTCATTGCCGGAGCGCAACGCATCCTCGCACCAGCGCGCGAGGCCCTCGTTCCAGCGGCGCTGCCAGCGCAGCAGCGGCACGCCGGCGGTGGCGGCCACCATACCGGTCATGACACCGGCCAGCGCGGCCGCCTGGCGCACGTGCTCGAACGGTGCGCGCGAGGCGATCATGAGCGCCACGCCCGCGCCCACCACGCCGCCCACGCCGTAGTCCTCGGGTGTGCGCGCGCCGATCGGCAGCGTACTGGCCGCCAGGATCTGCAGCACCACGCCCACGGCCACGGCCGTGGCCCAGTCGCCCCACAGCAACCCGAGCAGCGTGGCGGTGACGAGCGGCTGGGATGCCAGCGTCTGCGCCACGGGCGTGGCGTCGAGCGCGGCGAGTCCGCCCGCGACGAGTGTCCCCAGCAGCGGGAGCTTCACGACGCGAGCACGGCGTCCAGCGAGAGCAGCGTCTGCGGTCGCGACGCCGGCACGTCCTGCACGATCAACCCCGCACCGGAGCGCATCAGCGCGCGGGCGTCGTCGCGATCGGCCGCATCCAGATAGACGTAGTCGTTGACCTTGTCCTTGCCGGGCGCGTAGTGCAGCCCGCCGATGTTCCAGTCCTCCACCACCGCGCCGCCTTCGCTCAGCCGGCGCGCAGTGGCGAGGTCGCGCACCAACAGGAACGCGCTGCCCGCGGCGGCGGCTTCGCCCGCATGCGCGGCGACGGCCTCGGCCACGGTGAGCACGCGCACCTCCATGCCCGGAGCGGCCTCGCGGAACAGGTCGCCCTCCCAGCTGCTCGCGGCCACGCCGTCGTCCACCACCCAGATCCGGTCGGGGGACAGCCGCGCGCCCCACGCCACCAGTACCTGACCGTGGATGAGGCGATCGTCGATGCGATGCAGGACCCAGCTCATGCGGGTACACCACGCTGGATGCGGATGCTGTCGCGGCCCTTCTGCTGCAAGCGTTCGGCGAGTTCGCCGACACCCAGCTTGTCGCGGTTGTGCAGGTAGTCGAGCAGCAGCGGCAGGTTGATGCCGGTCACGATCACCAACTCGCCATGCCGCCGCGCCGCCGAAGCCCCGCAGGTATGGCACGAGCCGCCCCAGAAGTCGGTGAGCAGCAGCCCGCCATGCGCCCAGTCCTGCACGCGTGTCTCGATCGCAGCCTCGAGGTCGGCGCGCGACAGCCCTTCGTTGGACAGCAGCACGACGTCGTCGATCGCCCCCACCACCTTCTCGGCCGCGCGCACCAGCGCCTGCGACAGATCGGCGTGCGTCACGATCAGCGCGGGCACGCGCACGGGAGCCGTTCCCTCGGGTCCGGGAGCGTTCACTCGGTGTCTTCCCGCACCCAGGCCTTGGCGGCGCTCTTGCGCTTCATGACCTCGAGCATGTGCTGGTTCAGCTTCTCGGCCGGCGAGAACCCGCCGTAGACCTTGACCAGGTAGTGGAGTGCGATGACCTCGCCGATCACCGTGATGTTCTTGCCGGGCGTGATGGGCACCTGCACGAGCGGCACTTCGACGCCGAGAATTTTCGTCTTCTTCTCGTCCAGCCCCACGCGCTCGTATTCCTCGTTGTCGGACCACTCGCGCAGGTTCACTTCGACTTCCACGCGCTTCTGCAAGCGGATGGAACGGATGCCGAAGATACTTTGCACGTCGATGATCCCGAGTCCGCGGATCTCCATATGGTGCCGCAAGAGCTGGTTGCCGGTGCCGATCAGCACATCGCCGTGGCGGCGCGTGATCGTGACGATGTCGTCCGCGACCAAGCGGTGCCCGCGCTCGACCAGGTCGAGCGCAGTCTCGGACTTGCCGATCGCGCTGCGCCCCGTGAACAGCAGCCCGCAGCCGTACACGTCGACCAACGAGCCGTGCACACTGGTGCTGGGCGCGAACATGTGGTCGAGGTAGGCCGTGAGTGAGTGGATGAACGGGGTCGTGCTCATGGGCGTGCGCAGCAGCGGCACCTGGCAGTCATTCGCACGCTGCACCAGATAGGGCGGGATCTCGAGCCCCTTGGCCACCACGATCACCGGCATGGTGAACTGGAACAGCCGGTCGATGGCCGACTTCACACCCTCGGGCGACAGCGTGGCGAGATAGGTGAGCTCGGTCTGCGCCAGGATCTGGATGCGCTCGGGCAGGAAGTTCTCGACGAAGCCCATCAGCGCCATGCCGGGCCGGTTGATGTCGTATGTATAGCGGGCGGTGCCGGACACCTTGGCGGGGCCGTCCACGCGCTCCACGCGCTGGCTGATGAGGGGCGTCTTCGCGGGCGGCTGCGCCCATGCGTACTTCTTGGCGTTGGCCGTCGGCGCGTTCGGATTCGCGGCCGGAGCTGCCGCCGGTGGCTGCTGCGTCGTTTCGTTAGCCATGCTGCACCCCCGCGGCCTGGTGGGCGGCTTCGAGCACCCGGTTGAACGTGCCGCAGCGGCAGACATTGCCGTTCAGCTCATGCCGGATCTTGGCCGGCGTCGGATGCGGGAACTTCTCGACGAGCGCCACGGTCGCCATCACGAAGCCCGGTGTGCAGAAGCCGCACATCATGGCGTCCTTCTCGCAGAAGGCTTCCTGCACCGGGTGGAGCTTTCCGCCCTTCGCGAGGCCATCGACTGTCCGGATGGACTTGCCCTGGCTTTCGATCGCGAGCGTCGAGCACGAGTAGACCGTCGTGCCGTTGACGATCATCGTGCAGGCGCCGCACGTGCCGCGGTCGCAGACGCGCTTGTTGCCGGTCAGCATCGCGTGATCGCGGACGGCATCCAGCAGCGTGACGCGCGGCTCGATGTGGAGGTTGTAGGG
>JBEBGT010000530.1:0-3060 GCA_040081365.1 Candidatus Eiseniibacteriota bacterium
ATACAGTGCCGGGTGGAGCAATGCCCGTTGCTCCGTCACTATGGAGGGGCGGAGCAGGTGAAAGCGGGCAGCGAGACGGGTTGAGGGAGTCTTCGATGAGGTTGGTGAGCACAATGCGACACGGACTGGGGTGGCTCGGGGTAGTCGTGGTGGTGGCCTTGTTGCGGCCGGCTGTACCCGCCGCGCACAGCCCGAGTTCGCCACTTGCACGCTCGATCGGCGGCGATTCCTCGTCGTGCTGGGTGGCGCCGCCGCGCTGCACGCCGTGGGACCGCAGCTCGCGTGGGCGCGCCGTGCCGCCGGCACACTGCCGGTGCTACAGCCGTGGTCGCTGCCCGAGGTACTACCTGCCAACCCGATCGAGGCCGGCCGTGCGCTCGTGGGGGCCGCCGTGCTGGCGCCGAGCCACTGGAACGCGCAGCCGTGGCGGTTCGAGGTCGATGCCGCCGAGGTGCGCGTGGTGCTCGACCCGCAGCGCACGCTGCCGCTGGACGATCCCGACTCGCGCTTCGCCCACATGTCGCTGGGTGCTGCGCTCGAGAATATGTTGGTCGCCGCGCGCGCCTGGGGCCAGCAGCCGAGTGTGCGCTACCTGCCGTGGGGTACCGCGCCACGCGCCGGCGCGTCGCTGGTGGCCGCCGCCATGGCGTGGCACCCGGGCGAGCGTTCTCGCGACCGGCTGTTGTTCTCGGCGCTCACCGAGCGCCGCTCGAACGCCCGGCCTTACGATCGCCGCGCGATCGCGGCCCCGAGCCGCAACCAGCTCCAAGCCCAGGTCGGCGAAGAAGTGCGCGTGCATTGGATGGAGGATCGCGGCGACATCGAGGCGGTCGGCGATCTCGTGCACGCCGCCGTCGCGAGCGTCATGCAGGACCGGCGCGCGCAGGCCGAGCGCAAGCGCTGGTTGCGCGGCTCCGACGGCGACATGCGCGACCGTGGCGACGGCGTGACGGCCGAGCATCTGGGCCTCGGTGGTCCCGCGCGCTGGCTGGCCGGGCGCTCGTTGCGCCCCACGAGCCGGTTCTACGGCTGGGGATCCTCGAGCATGGCCAAGGACACGCGCGATCTGGTGCGCAGTGCCGGTGCGCTGGTGCTGCTCACACTGCCGCAGCGCAGCGACGCGGGCTGGCTGGTGGGCGGCCAGGCCTACGAGCGCCTCGCGCTGCGCTGCGCCACGCTCGGCATCGCTCAGCATCCGCTGTCAGCGCCCGTGGCGAGTGAACGCCACCGCACGTTGCTCGCACGCCGCTTCCAGGCCGAGGGCGAGGAGCCGCTGCTGCTCGTGCGACTGGGCCACGCGAAGCCGCCGGATGCCACGGCGCGACGCGGCGTCGCACTCGTGAGCACTTATCGCACTTCGTAGTCCTGCTGACACGGCAACTTCGACGGCCCCTGTTCCGGGCGGCATTCGGCATCGTGCCGCTGTTCACGTCAACGGCCTCGTTCCGGACGGCCCGGGCACGAGCCGGGTCGTGAATATGGCGAACGCTCGGTTCGCCCATCCCTGGGCTCACCTCCCTGACGCGCCCTGGACGGCCTCCGCCATCCTGGCTACGGCCTGGGCGCGACTCGCCATATTCACAACCCAACTCGTACCCGGTCCTGTGCTGGCGGGCGCGATGGATCTGTCCCTGGCGCGGCGCTTTGCTAGCTTCACGCGTACGACACTCGATGGGCGGAGGCTCGAGTGAGCCGGGAGAGTGCGGCGTGCACGCGTTGTGCGGCGGTCGCTTGGTGCATGTGCGCGGTGATCTCCACGCCGCGGCGGGCTTCGGGAATCGAGAAATCCAGTGAGCGCAGCGCGGCGATGATGTCGGCGCGTATGGACTCAGCGTCCGGTTGCGCTGTCGTGGGCGCGTGCGCCGGCGCTTCCGGTTCACTCGTCGATGACGGAGTTGATGCAGGCTCGTGCTTGAGTACGGGGGCGGGTTCGGAAGTGGCTTCGGGCGCGGGTTCGAGCGCGTGCATCGGTGCGGGTGCGGGCGCGACCTCGGGCACCACCACCGGTTGCGCGTCGGCCTTCGCTGCGCGCTGTGCGTTGCGCTGCTTCGCTCTCGCGGCCTCGGCGCGTGCCTGCTCGGTGCGCGCAGCGATCAACGGCGCACCGAGGCGGCGCTTGGCTTCCAGCTGGTTATGGCGACGGCACAACAGGCGCAGGTTGTCGGGCGTGGTCTGCCCGCACTCGGCGACTGACACGATGTGATCGAACTCCAGGTGCCACTCCGAGCCGCAGCGCGTGTTGTCGGGGCCTACGTACGCGCAGCGCGCGCCGTCGCGTTCGCACACTTGCTGCCGCACCGCGGCGGGCACGTAGCGGCCGTTGGGCTTGGCGTCACTCGGCCGCGTGCGGACGCCCTTGCCGAACTTGCGCTTGTCGAGCATCGCCGCCGCGAGCTTCAACGCGTACTCGATCACCTGTGCGGCGTTCCCGGAGGGCACCGCGTGAGAAGCGAGCGCACGCACGCGCTGGAAGTGCTCGTACGCGGCCATCGAGAGCTGGCCGCGCACCGCAACGCAGTCAGCCGAGAGCGGCGTGAACTTCGCGTGCAGGGCTTGCACGGCGGGCCGTGTCGTCGCGACGCCCTGCTGCTCGCGCGCATCATGAACTGGCCCCACCACATTCACGTCAACGGATGCAGCCGATGGGGCCGGTTGGGGCCGCGCGGCCCCTTCGACCTCGGAATTCCCAGCAATTCCGCAGGTCAGCGCCAACGCGGGCGACTCGTCCGAAGTGCCCTCGCGCGGGAACCGGCGTGCCAGCATGAGCTCCAGTTGCTCATTCGAGAGCGACGCCGCCTCCGCCAGCAGCGACTCCGCGTTCTCGGACGTGAGTCGAGTCGCCAGCATGAGCACGGCGGTGAGGCTCAGCCGCCCGTCCGCGATCATCTCGAAGATCGCCGGGAACGCGAGAGCGGTACGGCAGACGCGGATGCGCTTCTTCGCGCGATCCTCCGACATCCGCAGCCGGCGCACGCAGTAGTCCTGCAGGGACGCGAAACCGAGCCGCAGGTACTCCTCGCGCACTTCAAGTTCGGCCAGGTGCGCCAGCACATCGGCGTC
>JBEBGT010000531.1:0-3053 GCA_040081365.1 Candidatus Eiseniibacteriota bacterium
CCACGAGGCGCTCGCCGGTGGTGGGCGTGAGGCCCTGCACGCGAGGCAGGCCCACGCGCACGGCTCGGGGTGAGCGGGCGGCGTCGTGGGCGACCGCGCCCGCGTGAGTGGCGAGGTCGGCCGTGCGCACCTCGTGGGCCGTGCTCGCGGTTTCGGGTTCGCGCGTCGTGTCGGTGGTCGCGCGATCCGCGAGGTCGTGAGCGCGCGCCGGCGGCGCAACGCCCGCGACACCGAACGCGTGTGCGCTGTCCAACGTCGTGCTCCACGCCGAGCGTTCCACGCACGGCGACAAGAACGTGACCGGCGCGCGCTGCACGCCGCCGCGGCGCAGGTCTTCCACGTGCACCCACGTGGGGTACATGCCGGCATGATGGTTGAGCACGCCCACGGCCCATTCCGCCGGATAGCGCGCCTTGAGCGCCGCGCTCTGCCACGCGAGCTGCCCGTAGCCCGCCGCGTGCGCCTTGCAGAACGCGTAGCCCGCGAAGCGCGCCAGCTCGCACCACACGGCGTGCGCATCGGCCGGCGTGATGCCGGCGCGCACGGCCTGCGCCACGAACCCGCGCTCCAGGAAGCGGAACTCGTCGTCGCCGCGCGCTTTGGCGATCGCGCGTCGCAGTGTTTCGCCCTCGGCCAGCGGCAGCCCGCACAGCGCGGCGGCCACGCGCATGACGTCTTCCTCATACAGCATGATGCCCTGTGTCTCGCCGAGTGTGGCGCGCAGCCGTTCGTGCGGGTAGCTCACCGGTTCGAGCCCGCGCCGGCGGCGGCAGAACGCCTCCTTCATGCCGGACTCCGCGGGGCCCGGGCGCACCAGCGCCACGGCCGCCACGGTGTCATCGAGCGTGCGCGCCTGCAGCATGCGCAGCAGGTGGCGCATCGCGGGGGATTCCAACTGGAAGCAGTTGAGCGTGTCGCCCGCCGTGATGGCCGCTGCGGCGACGGGGTCGTCGGGTGCGATCGCGTCAGGGTCGATGCGCGCTGGTGGGGGCGGAGCGACCGCGCTCGACGCCGACGTGGCCTGCGGGCCCGTATCGTCCGTCCACGCGCTCGCCAGCGTCACGCACTCGCCGATCGTGGTGATCGCGCGGTTCCCCAGCAGGTCCATCTTCACGAGCCCGATCGCCTCGACTGCGCGCATCTCGAACTGCGACACGACCACGCCCTTGGCCGCGCGCTCCAACGGCAGGTAGTGCGTGAGCGCACGATCGCCGATCACGAGCCCGCCGCAATGGATCGACAGGTGCCGCGGCGCGCCCGCGAGCCGGGCCGCCAGCCGCAGCGCCTCGGCGATGCGCGGCTCGCGGAACTCGGGGCCGAAGTCGTGCGGGCCCACGCCCGGGCCGGCGCCGGATTCGGCACCGGCGGCACGCGCGCGTTCGGCGGCCGCGCTGCGCGGATGCTGGTGCGGGTCGCGCGCCGTGGGCGGCGTCGCGTCGCCGTGCGGGCCGGACGGCGCACCCGCGCGTGTCGAAGCGTCGCCTTCCAACACCTGCTCGAGCGCCGACGCCTCGAAGTTCCGCGGCACGCGGCGCGCGAGCGCGTTCACGCGCGGCAGCGGCACGCCCAACGCCTTGGCGGCCTCGCGGAACGCCGAGCGCGGGCCCAGCGTGGCGTGCGTGCTGATCATGGCCACGCGATCGTGCCCGTAGGCGTCGTACACGTGCGCGATGACCTCGTCGCGGCGCTGCCAGCACAGGTCCACGTCGAGGTCCGGGCAGTCGCGGCGCTGCGGATGCAGGAAGCGCTCGAAGCAGAGCCCGTAGCGCACCGGGTCCACGCTGGTCACCCCGAGCGCATACGACACGATGGAACTGGCCCCCGAGCCGCGCCCCACCGTGGGAATCCCGCGCTCGCGCGCGAAGCCGACGATGCTGGCCACCAGCAGGAAGTAATCGGTGAAGCCCATGTGCTCGATCAACGCGAGTTCGCTGTCGAGCCGTGCCCGTGCCTCGCGGCGCGCGGCGCCGCTGGCGCGTGCCGCGCCCGCAGCCGGGTAGCGCCGCGCGAGCCCGGCCAGCGACAGCTCGCGCAGTTGTTGCGCGCCGGTCACGCCGTCGGGCAATGGTGCCTTGGGAAAGATCGGCGTGCCCATCTCGAGCGTGAGATGGCAGCGCGCCACCAGTGCGGCGTTGTTCTCGAGCAACGGCTCGGCCTGCTCGCTGCAACCGGCCGCACCGCAGGTGGCGCGCACGCGGCGCTCCCATTCGTCGGGTGCCGCCAACCAGGCGTCGCGCGCGCAGAACGAACCGGCCGGCATGCGCTCGAGCAGTTCGCCTGCCGCCGCGGTGACCGCCGCGCGGTGTGCTTCGTGGTCGCGCGCGTGCAGCAGCCACACGTCGCCCGTGGCCACCGCCGGCACGCCCAGCCGCCAGCCCTCGGCCAGCTTGGCGCGCAGCCCGCGGCGCTCGGCCGCGATGCCGCGTACGCCCAGCCACAGCCCGCCGAAGCCCGCCGGCCGGCCGCCCGCGCGCTTGAGCCCGCGCGCGACCTCGTCGCTGGCCGCCACCGCCGGCGGCACGCCCGCGGCCAGCAGTGCGGTGGCCAGCGCCGTGGACTCGGCGATCACGTGCAGTCCCGCATGATGCGCGGCCACCGCATGCACGAGATCGAAGTCGTCGCACAGATGCCGTGCCGTGAGCACCGTGCACAGGCTGGCCCAACCGCGCCGGTCGAACGGGATCAGCAGCACGCGCGGCGTGGCCGCCGCGCGCGCCGCCTGCTCGCCCCGCAACCCGCTGGCGCGCGACAACGCGCGCGTGTCGCGCTCGAGTGCCGTGACCTCGGCCCCGATGACCGGCGAGAGCCCACACCCCCGCGCCGCCTCGAGGAACCGCACCGCCAGATACAAGTTGTCGCGATCCGTGAGCCCCAGGCTCACATACCCCAACTCCGCCGCCCGCGCACACAACGCCTCGGGCGAGGCCACGCCCGCCAGCAACGACCCATGCGAACGAACACGAAGCGGCGTGAACGGCGACATATCGAGAGCTCGAGGGTGCATTGCGAGGAGTGATGAAACGGGGCGCGACGATCAGGAAGTCCTACATCAG
>JBEBGT010000532.1:0-3036 GCA_040081365.1 Candidatus Eiseniibacteriota bacterium
CGCGGTTCGGCAGACCGGTGAGGGCATCGTGGTAGGCGAGGTGTTTCGCGCGCGCTTCGCTCGCTGCTATCTCGGTTTGCGCGCGCTGCAAGTGCTCGCCGAGAAGTGGCCCGCGAGCCCGCTGGCGCGCGAGTCGCGCCTGCGCATCGCCAAGGCCCACGAGATCGCGCACGACGAGGAGCACGCCGCCGTGGCGTGGCTCGACTTCGCCACGCATCACCCGGATGACGTCAATGCCGACGAGGCGTGGCTCAAGGCCGCCGACCTGTGCGACTCGGCTGGGCTCGGCACGCGCGCCGACGACCTGCGGGCGCAGTACCTGAAGCGCTGGCCGAACGACCAGGAGTCCGCGCTCGAGATCCTCGAGACGCTGGCGCGCAAGGAACTCGCAGCGCTTCCCATGGACCAGCCGGTCTCGAAACTGCTGCCCGTGGCCGTGAAGCCCGTGGCGAAGGGCGCCAAGGCCGCGCCCGCGGTAGTCAGCGCCCCGCCGTCTTGGCTGGCGCAGTACATGAAGCGCGTGGCGAAGTCCCCCGCGCAGGCGTCCAAGCCGATCTACGCCGAGGTGCGGTTCCGCTTCGCCGAGGAGGCGTTCCAACGCTACCGCGCGCTCGCGCTCACCCAGCCGCTGCCCAAGTCGATCGCCGCCAAGCAGAAGCAGCTCGACAGTGTGCTCGTGCGCTACCGCCGTGCGGCCGATCTCGCCGTACCCGAATGGACGCATGCGGCCAGCTATCGCATCGGCGAGGCGCTGGTGGCGTTCGGTGAGGCACTCGAGAAGAGCGAGCGTCCCAAGGACCTCACGGGCGACGACCTGCTCGCCTACGAGAACGTGTTGTTCGAACAAGGCCAGACGTTCCGCTCGCGCGGCGAGACGGTGTGGACCGACCTGCTCGAGAAGTCGCGCGGCGGTGTGGCCGACACGTGGACCACGCAGGCGCGCGGCGCGCTGTGGGCGCACCTGGGCGACCGCTTCCTGTTCCAGGCCGAATCGGACTTCCCGGTGGTCGACGGCAAGGGCCCGGGCCGGCAGCCGTCGCGCAGTGCACGTGAGCGCGCCCCGGTGGGCGGCACGTCGGACACGGCGCAGGTGAACCCGACCGCGAACCAGGAGCACGACCGATGATGCGCATGCGCAGCTCCCTCCTGCCGGCCGTGCTCGTGGCCGCGCTCGCGGCCGGTGCGACCGGCTGCGCGGCCGGCCTGCTGCATCGCCGTGCTCCCGCGGTGACGACGGTCGCCACGGCCACGCCCGACGAGCGCGCGCGTGCCAAGGCGAACGCGCGCGCCGAGAAGGCCGCCCAGCGTGACGCCGCCAAGGCCGCCAAGCTCGCGGCGCGCGAAGCGAAGCGTGCGCGACCGGACGACACGAAGCGCGCGACGCCGGCCGCCGGTCCGGCCGCGGCCGCCAAGCCGGCCAAGGCCGGCAAGCACGCGAAGCCGGAGTCGCGCGAGCAGGCCGCCGCCGTGCCGCACGACCCGCTGGGCGAAGCACGCGTGCGTGCGCAGCAGAACCCGAGCGAGCCGTTCTGGCCCTATCGCATCGCACAGCTGCAGGCCGCCGCGGGCTTCCGGCCGCAGGCGGAGGACGCATTGCGCACGGCGATCCAGCGCGACTCCAGCTATGCGCCGGCACTCACTGCGCTGTCGCGCCTGCTCTACGAACAGGGCCGGCACGACGAGGCCGTGCACTTGCTGGCGCCCGTGCGCGCGCACCGCGTGCCCATGCCGCCGGCCGACCGTGCCGCGGTGCTGTCGGGGCTCGCCATGCACGAGGCCGCGCTCGGCCGCGACCCGGACGCGCGCGCCACGCTCGCCGAGCTGGCCCACGACGAACAGGACGACGCGCTGGCGGCCTCGGCATGGTTGGCCGTGCGCGGCACCGAGAACGCCAAGGCGCTCGAGCTCACCGAACGGGCCGTGAAGGCCGACTCGCGCAGTGCAGCCAACCACAACAACCGTGGCATCGCACTGCTGCGCGCCGCCGACCCCGACGGCGCCGAGAAAGAGTTCCGGCGCGCGATCGAACTCGATCCGTCCCGCAGCGGGCCGTACTACAACCTCGCCATCCTCGAGCGCTTCTACCGGCTCGACACCGGGGCGGCGGCCAAGCACTTCCAGCACTACTGGACACGCTCGAAGGCCGACCCGGACAGCCTGTATGCCGAACTCGGCCATGCCGGCACCCCGACACCGGTCGCCGAGGAGGGCCCCAACCGATGAGACGCGCACTCCGCTTGGCACTGCTCGCGGTGCTGTTGTATGCGGCCCCGTCCGGGGCCGCGGGCACCGGCCAGGGCACCGCCGCGCCGCGCCGGCCCGGCATTGCCGCAACCCCGCCGGCTCGCCCGCGCGCACGTACGTCTTCGGTCACGAGCGCGCACGCCCCGGCCGATACCAGTGTGCGTAGTCGTCCGAAGGTCGCCCCTCGCACCCTCGACGATATCCACATCGAAGGCGAGATCCCGGTGCCCCAGGTGCTGTTCATCACGGCCCGGGAGCAACGGCGGCTCATGGAGTTCCAGCACCACCGCTACCAGAGAACGAGTCTCGAGCTGGGCCACGCCACCCCGACGCCGGCACGGATCGTGGTGACGAGCCCGACGCCCGCGGAGCGAAAGGAGATGCAACGATGAACGAACTGGCCGGACTGGCGTCCTTCTTCAAGGAGGGCGGACTGGTCATGTACGCGATCCTCGCCATCGGTGTCGTGGCGGCGGCGATCGCGGTGGAGCGCTTCATCGTGATCGTCGGGGCCTCGCGGCTCGACGGCAAGAAGCTCACGAACGATGTGCTCAACCACATCCAGCGTGGCGACCTGACCTCGGCGCGCAACGTGAGCCGCATGTCGAACGCTCCGGCCGCGCAGGTCATGCAGGCGGTCCTGTCGGTGCCCGACCTGGAAGAGGGCAAGATGCAGTCGGCCGCCGACGACGCCATGGCGCTCGCCATGCCGCCGCTCACGCGCCGGCTCGCGCACTTGAACGTGCTCGCGAACATCGCCACGCTCGTCGGCCTGCTGGGCACGATCACCGG
>JBEBGT010000533.1:0-3020 GCA_040081365.1 Candidatus Eiseniibacteriota bacterium
CTGTCGCTGTGTGCCGAAGCGCTCGCCGTGCGCATGCTGGCCGCTTATCGCGAGGGCGACCTGACGCTGGCCCGGGAGTCCGGCGAAGAGGCCATGGTGCTGTTCCGCCGGCTCGATAACCCCCTGCGCGTGGCGCGCGTGCGCAACACGCTCGGCCTGATCTACAAGCAGTTCTGCGAATGGGATTCCGCCATCGCGCACCTCGACGGCGCGCTGGCCTACTACCGGGAGTCCGGGCAGTTCGCGCTCACCGCCGACCCGCTGCAGAACCTGGGCGTCGTGCACCAGAAGCGTGGCGACTGGGACCGGGCGGCCGAGCACTATCATGCCTCCGAGAGCGCGTGGGTCAGCGTCGGCAAGGACTTCCCGCTGGCGCGCGTGCACATCGGGCTCGGCAATGTGGCGCGCCTGCAGCGCCGCTTCCCCGACGCCGAGACGCACCTGCTCACCGCGCTCGAACGTGCGCGCCGGCACGGTGCCAACCGCGAGGAAGTGCTGGCGCTGGAGTTCCTGGGCGAGCTCGACTTCGACCGTGGCCGCGCCGAAGCCGCCGTGGCGCGTTACCACGAGGCACTGGCCCTGGCGGAGCGCACCGCGCCCGAGGGCGACCTCATCGTGGAGATCGAGCGCCGCCGCGCCGAGGCGCTGTGCAGCATCGGCCGCATCGACGAGGCCGACCGCTCGCTCGACCGGGCCATGCGCCTGGCCCGCCTCACCGACGACCGGCTTGAACTTGCCGTGGCGCACCGCGTGGCGGGCGACATCGCGCTCTCGCGCGGTCGCCGACTGGATGCGCGCGAGAGCTGGGACAAGGCCGCGCAGCTGCTGACGGCCTGCCGCGAGCGCTACGAACTGGCGCGCGTGCACCTGCTGCTGGCGCGCCACGCCGACGATCCGCGCGCCGCGCGCACGTTCGCGCTGCGGGCCTGCGCGACGTTCGCCGAACTGGGCAGCGCGTTCTGGCAGGAGCAGGCCGAGGTCGAACTCGCGCGCCTCATGGGACCCGCGCCGGTCACCGCGCCCACGCGCACCGACTCGCTGCTCGGCAAGCGCCATCGCGCGCCGGGGCTGGTCGCGTGCTCGAGCGGCATGGCCACGGTCGAGCGCTTGGCGCGCCGGGCCGCCGCCACCGAACTGTCCGTGCTGGTCACGGGCGAGACCGGGACCGGCAAGGAGCTCGTCGCGCGCACGATCCACGCGCAGTCGCCGCGCGCCTCACGGCCGGTCCTCGCGGTCAACTGCGGCGCGCTGCGCGCCGATCTGGCGCTGTCGCAGTTGTTCGGGCACCGCAAGGGCGCGTTCACCGGTGCGCACGCCGAGGGCGTGGGCCTGGTCGAGGCCGCGCATGGGGGCACGCTGTTCTTGGACGAAGCCGGCGAGTTGCCGCTCGACGTGCAGGTCACGCTGCTGCGTTTCCTCGAGAGCGGCGAGTATCTTCGTCTGGGCGAGACCGTGGTGCGGCGTGCCGACGTGCGCATCATCGCCGCCACCAACCGCGTGCTGCGCGGCGACGAGGGCGAGAAGCTGTTCCGCCGCGACCTGCTCTACCGCTTGAACGAGATCGAGATCCGCCTGCCCGCGCTGCGCGAGCGCGTCGAGGACGTCGTTCCGCTGGCGCGCCACTTCCTGTCGTTCTATGGCGGCCTCGACGGGCCCCGCCTGTCGCCCGACGCCGAGAGCCTGCTGGTGTCCTACGGCTGGCCGGGCAACGTGCGCGAGCTCGAGAACGTCATGAAGCGCCTGGCCGCGCTGCACGCGGGCCAGCCGGAGCTCGACGTCGATGCCATCCTGCCGCTCTTGTCCGAGCCGCCCGCGCGTGCTTCGGCGGTGGCCGATCGCCGGGTGAGCGAGCGCGATGAGATCGTGTCGGCCTGGCGTCAGGCCCACGGCAACAAGAGCCGCCTGGCCGACCTGCTCGGCATCAGCCGCAAGACGCTGTACGCGCGGCTCAAGCGGCTGGACCTCACGCTCTAGCCGGACGATCCAGCCGCCGACGGCCGGCACGGGCCGCCCGGCCACGGATCGCCGCGGGGTCGGCCTCGCCGGCTCCACACCGCGGCATTCCATCGCGCGCGTGCGTTGTCGCGTTGCGGTGGTACCCGGGGCCATCCTCCCCGCGCGGGCGAAGCCACCTGGCTTCGCCCGTTTTTTAT
Organism: Candidatus Eiseniibacteriota bacterium; assembly: GCA_040081365.1. Taxonomy (GTDB): domain Bacteria; phylum Eisenbacteria; class RBG-16-71-46; order RBG-16-71-46; family RBG-16-71-46; genus JAIOPA01. The sequence goes on from JBEBGT010000533.1 coordinate 2,154, forward strand.
TTTCCCCGCGCGTGTGCGCCCCGGTCGTGAGTGTCACGAGAGTGTTACCGAATCGGGATCTGTCACCCCCGGGGTGACAGTGCCGAGCGCGATGTGCGGCATGGAGTTGGGGTACGCAACCGGCCCACGGGTGTCACCGCGCGCGGGTGACACCGACCGACCCCAGATTCATCACTCCCTCTTCACACGGCGCGGCACGCGAGTGCTAACTCGTTGTTCCACTACGAATTCGAACTTCATGCCCGGCCTGAGCGGAGACGCCGACACGACTGGCACGCGCCCTGCTTTAGATATTCCTCGGATACGGGATGTGAGCAGGCACCTTCGCTCGCAAGCCCAGGTGGCTGGGGATCCCGCGGGGGGAGTGGGGTCTCGGAAGTTCGGAAGGGTCGCGAGCGAGTCGGCACCTCCTCTCGTTCGCGGCCTTCCGGACCACCACCTGAAGCTCACATCATCGAGCAGTGTCGCACGGCAGTCGCAGCACCGGCAGTGGCGCGAACGCGCCAGGGGGCTCGTACCCTCGTTCACTCCTCGAAGCGCCGCCGCACTTCGGTGCAGCCCCGCCTCGAGGCCGCAGCAGGGCCAAGGGGGGATCGAAGCAATCCTGAAGTCGTCGCAGTCGCAGTGAATGCTGAAGTAGTGGTTCGTCGCAACGTCACAAAAAAACTGAATACGCCCGGTCAACGAAGCCGTGAGTACAGAGGAGTTCATCCCGGTCGCTCCCTGTACTTTCGGGAAGAGGCAGTCGGAGTCGAGGAAACTCGACCACCGGCTGCCTTTTCGCATGTGGCCCGGCGGCCGTGCCGGTCGCGCCGCTCCCGTCGGCCGGCGCGGACCGGGCGCGAGCTCGCGCCACCGGGCCGGGCC